>CAIYFP010000340.1 GCA_903925515.1 uncultured Verrucomicrobiota bacterium | reverse complement strand
GGAAAGCCCCGGGGCAAGGCGTGAGGACGGAGCCTGACCGCGGATCTTTTCGCGTCCCAAGTCTTTGATCGCTCCTCACAGACCTCTGCGGGTCTGCTCGTCAGTCGCGCCTCGTGGGACACGAAAATCCCTCGCGGCGAAACACCAGCCATTTGTGAGATACGACACTAGGGAGCTTCCCCGCGATAGATGCAGCGGGAGGTACAGGTCTCGGCGATGACAACCTCTGAAAGCCATGGGAGGGCGGGCTTGAGTCGGTCCCAAATCCAACGAGCAAGGTTCTCGCTGGTCGGGTTTTCGAGGCCGGGGACGTCGTTGAGAAAGTTGTGGTCGAGGGCGTCGTGGATGGGCTTGAAGGCGGCCTTGATGTCCGCGTAGTCCATGACCCAGCCCATGGCCGGGTCCACGGGGCCGTCGATGGCGATCTCGACGGCGAAGGAGTGGCCATGAACGCGGCCGCACTTGTGGCCTTGCGGGACCATGGGGAGGCGGTGGGCGGACTCGAGGGGAAAGGTCTTGCGGAGTTGCATGCGGGCTGGGGGGGGCTTCGGGGGTGACTGGGATGCCGGGGACGGGATTGGGCTTGCGGGGTTGATGTCAGGCGTTCTCGAAGTCGGTCCATTCCACGAGGTCGGCGAGGGCGGGGCGTCCGTCATGACGCCATGCGAGCGGGGGTTCTTGCATCTTGCCGACGGGGCAGATGCGGGGGACACCCCATGAGGCGAGCTCGCGTGCAATCTCGGCGGCGCGATGGTCCACGGCGGCGACGCCCACGGTGGAGACATGGCTGCGGGACGGTTCGAGGACGCGGAGCATCTCGGACACGTGGCGGACGGGCTTCACGTAGAGGAAGCGGTTGAGGCAGGAGTGCTCGAAGCGGGGGTCGCGGTCGAGGATCACGGTCCATTGGGTGCCGCCCTCGGATTCCCAAAGGCAAACGCCGCCCGGGATGTCCCGGAAGGCGGACTCGAAGCGGAGTCGATCGGTGGACTCGCCGGAGAGCGCGGAGCGGAGCCGGTAGATGTCGCGGCGAGCGACGATGGCGGCGGCGTCCTCGGGCGGCAGGCTGCCGCGGGGCTCCGCCTGCTCGCGCCGGGCCAGTTCCTCGGCGAGGGCGGCGGCGAGGGCCTCGGGGGAGGCGGCGCCGTCGTCTTGGACATAGACGGCGTGGGGGGAGAGGCAGCCGTGTTGGTTCCATGCGACGACGTCCGTGGCGAGGTCTCGCACGACGCGGCGGAGGGAGTAGGTGGAGAGGACATCGTTGCTGACAAAGGCGAGGCTGACGCGATGGCCGTAGCCCACGAACCGGGTGGCGATGGGCAGGCGCGAGCGGATGTCACGAAGCATCTCGTCGGAGCCGGTGGCGGTGACGCAATCGGCCTCGTGGAAGAGGGCGGACTCGAGGTCGGCGGTGCCGCCGGGCCATGAGGCGAGCTCGATGCAGGCGCCAAGCTTGGGTTCGGCGGCCGCGAGGGAGTGGGCGAAGAGGCGGGGGAGCAGCGACTGGCGGGAGGGACACTTGATGAACTGGGCGGAGCGAAGGACCATGCCAAGGACGATGGAGTGGAGGGTGGGGACGGGGATGTTGCCGGAGGCGACGTGGGCGAGGAGGGCGGGACCCCGGGCGATGGCCGATCGTGCGGAGCGGACCTCGGAGACGGAGGCGGAAAAGTCGTCGAGGCGGCGATTGTCGCCGAGGTCCTGGGCGACGAGACCCTCGATGTTCTCGAGGGTGAGCTGCCTGAAGAATGCGTCGAGCCCGCGCGCGAGCGTGGCGGGGCCATGGCCCAGCTCCTCGCAGCCCCGGGAAAGGGCCATGAGGCGGAAGCCGTTGTCGGGCTCGAGCCATTGCTCGGCGACGTAGGCGATGATCTCGGCCACTTGGCGGGTCCGGAGGCGTGCGAGCCATGCGTGGCGGTTCCGGCGGATGGCATGGCACGCGTCCCGGACGACGGCGGGGGTGAGCACGAGCGAGGGGTCGAGGTCGGCGAGGAAGAGGTTGGGAAGGGGTGGGTTCATGTCATGGATTCATGCGGGAGCAGCCGCGGGGCTCGGCGGCGGGCGCGCGTCCGAGGAGCTCGAATCCCGTGCCGCGTCGGATGGCGAGGTCCGACGTTCGGACCTTGGCGACGGACCAGACATTGGCGAGGTCGAGGACTTCCACGATTCCGGCGGCGCCTTCGGCGACCTCTTGGCCGGTTTCGGGGGAGACGACGGTGGCGCGTGACCAATGGGAGAACTGGAGGATGCCGGGAGCGTGTCGCGGGTTGTGTGGCGCGGGCGCCGCCGGGCGGTCGTAGGCTTGGGAGCCGAGCTCGGTCATGCCGTACTCGGTGATGATGGAGGCGGCCGGGAGCTGAAACGCGGCCGAGGCCGAGGCGTGGAGGTCGGCTCGTGACAACTCACGGGAGCGTCCCTTGTAGCCGCCGGTTTCCATGAGGCGTGAGCCGGGGGGGAGCGCGACCTTGATGTTGCGGCGGGCGAGCTCGTCGAGGAGGTGGACGATGTTGAACGCGGTTCCCATGAGCGCGACGGGGCGGAGGGCGGAGCGAGCCTCGGAGACGGAGAGCAAGACGGCGTCTGCGTGGGTTTGCCATGTGCCGTCGTGGGAACGGCTGCCGAGGAAGGCCGAGCCGGGGCCCCCGTGGAGTTGGACGGCCCAATGGAGCATGTGGACGAGGGAGGAGTTGGGGGCCTCGTGAAGGGGCGGAGTCAGGGACAGGAGAAGGGGCGATAGCGTGGCGAGGCGGTCGGGTTCGTTGCCGAAGCCTTGCAGGACGATGCGACTGAACCCGGCCATGGCGGAGGCCTTGTAGAGCGCGAGGGAATCGTCGTGGTGCAGGTGGCGTGAGGGGACATGGGCGGTCGTGCCGGAGGAGCGGAACTCGGTGGAGTGGGTTCCGGCCGGGATGCAGGAGAAGGCGGCGTGCTTGAAGGCCTCCGTGGGGACGGCCGGGTAGGCGTCCGGACCCGTGCCGCGGGAGGCACGGGCCGGCGATGCGGCGCACCATGCGGCGTATGCAGGGTTGAGGGATCGCTGGGCCGCGAGGATGCGGGCCGCGAGGTCATTGAAGGCGCATGGGGAAACCTGTTCGGGTTGGGCGCGAATCAGGCGTGCGACTTCGGAGGCGAGGGACGGGAGGGAATCGTGCATGCGGTTTTGAGGAGCCACGAGGATTCGTGGCGACGGCTGGTTTTCCGCGACAGCCGCAGGAAGGAAATGTGAGAGGCTGGTATGCCTTGGCGTGGGGGCTAGTAGCCGTAGTCGCGGCGGCCGGAGCGCGCGTCCACGTAGCCGGTGCGTTCGAGGTACCATGCGTAGTCCTGCTTACCCGGGGCGTCGAAGGCGATCATGTTGGGGTAGGCGTAGGCGACGCGGGTGTACTTGGAGGCGCGGCTGAGCCAGCGCCTGATCTCGGAGTGGCCGTCTGCAAAGGAGAAGCCGCAGGCGCCGTTGTGATAGGAGGCGGGGACGTCCCCCCAGTTCGGGGCGGTGGGGTTGTTGATGAAGAAGCCGTCGTTGATGGAGTCGGCGTGCTCGTCGAGCGTCAGCCATGTCTTGGCGGGGGCGGGGCAATCGGCGGTCTTGAGGAACTGGATGCGGTCCGGGAACCCCCAGTTGCGGCCCTGCGCGGTGGGGTCGTTTCCGGTGGAGAAGCGCCCGAAGAAGGAGTTCATGGAGAGCGAGCGGTTGCGCTGCTTGTAGCCAGCGCGGCGCTGGGCGGGTGCGACGAAGTTGTCGGAGGGGCACTTGTACACGCCGAGGGCGGCTGCGGTGTACTTGCCGAGGACGCCATTGGCGATCCACGCCATGTTGGTGACGGAGATCTCGGCGGTGCCGGAGCCCGCGCCCCATGTCATGACGTTGTTGACCCAGTTGTCGAAGATGCGGCGGTTGATGGCGTCGATCGTCTCGCTCACGCCGTAGTTGTTGGCGACGCGGTCGTTGAAGTCGTTGGAATAGACGATCCACGCGAGGGCGAGTTGCTTGGTGTTGTTGAGGCAGGCGATGCCTTGGGCCTTGCTCTTGGCCTTGCCCAACGCGGGGAGAAGCATGCCCGCCAAGATCGCGATGATGGCGATCACAACCAGAAGCTCGATCAGGGTGAAACCTCCCCGTGCGTCCGTTCGCCCGGACGCCGAAACACGCATGGCGCTCATGGGAGCATGGTGTTCAGGGTGCCGCGCGGATGCAAGGACGAGGTTCCCGGTGATGGCGGGGGGGCGAGCCGAACGCGGACCTGTCATGGGGAGGGGGTAACCGGGGCGCGCGCGGCGAGTGCAGCGATTTTTCAAAGGGGAAGAACCTCATCGAACGCGCGCCCCGCCGTCCGGTGCCATCGGGACACGTGAAAGTACGCGGGATGGACCTTTTCAGCCGATGGAACCCGGGTGGGAGTTCGGGACTTCTTGCGCGGCCTTTGATTCCGAGATCCACGAAAAGTCTTGTTCGGAGTCGGCCAAACGAATCCCTTTTGGTCGCGATTGGACATGATTTACCTACTCGGCGGCTCCGGTTATGTGGGCCGGGCCTACCACGAGCTTCTGGAGCGGAAGGGCATCGCGTTTCGCAGTCTCGGGCGGGCCGAGGTGGACTATGCGGATCCTGCGACGCTGCTGGCGGCGCTGCGGGCGGACAAGCCGGGCTTTCTCATCAACGCGGCGGGCTACACCGGCAAGCCCAACGTGGACGCCTGCGAGCTCCACAGGACCGATTGCTTGGACGGCAACTCCGTGCTTCCGGGCCGGATTGCCGAGGCCTGCGCCACCGCCGGCATCCCATGGGGGCACGTGTCTTCCGGTTGCATCTACACCGGATGCCGCCCCGACGGGACCGGATTCACGGAGACGGACGCGCCCAACTTCACCTTTCGCCAGAACAACTGCTCCTTTTACAGCGGCACGAAGGCCCTTGGCGAGGAGGTGCTTGCCGACGCGCCCGACGTTTACATCTGGCGGCTCCGCATTCCCTTTGAGCATCGCGAGGGCCCGAGGAACTACCTGACGAAGCTGATGCGGTATCCGCGGCTGCTCGACGCGACCAACTCCATATCCCAGCTCGGGGAGTTCGTTGCCGCCACGCTGGCCTGCTGGGAGAAGCGGGTTCCGTTCGGCACGTACAACGTCACCAATCCCGGGGAGGTGACGACGCGCGGGGTGGTGGACCAGATCCTTGCGAGCGGCGTCTGCAAAAAGGAGTACCGGTTCTTCAAGGACGAGTCCGAGTTCATGAGCATGGCGGCCATGACGCCGCGATCGAACTGCGTGTTGAGTTCGTCCAAGCTTGCTTCGGTTGGCATCCGGATGACCGACGTCCATGAGGCGATTGCGCGCGACCTGCGGCGATGGCAAAGGGCCGAGGAATGAACGGCCCCGAAGTCCCGTGATCCTGAACCACCCCGACACCCCCAGCGTTCCCCGTCCATGAATCTCCTTGTCACCGGCGGAGCCGGATTCATCGGCTCCAACTTCATCCGTCAGCGGTTGCTCGATCCGGAGACGGCGCGTGTGCGGATCGTGAATCTGGATGCGCTGACCTATGCGGGCAATCCGGCGAACCTTGCCGCCGTGGAGTCGGATCCCCGCCATGTCTTCGTTCATGGCGACATCGGCGACGCGGCCCTTGTCGCGAGATTGCTTGCCGAGCACCGGATCGAAGCGGTCATCCACTTCGCCGCCGAGTCCCATGTGGATCGGTCGATCGATTCACCGGAGCCGTTCTTCCAGACGAACGTCATCGGGACCCTCCGCCTGCTGAACTGCGCGAAGCAGCATTGGTCGAGCCTTCCCGAGCCGGGAAAAGGCGCGTTCCGGTTCCTCCACGTGTCCACCGACGAGGTTTACGGCTCCCTCGGTCCGGACGACGCGCCGTGGGACGAGGAGAGTCCCTGCGAGCCGAACTCGCCCTACGCGGCGTCGAAGGCGGCGAGCGACCATGCGGTCCGGGCCTTCCACCACACCTACGGTTTTCCGACGATCACGACCCACTGCTCGAACAACTACGGGCCGTACCACTTCCCCGAGAAGCTCATCCCGTTGATGATCCTGAACGCCCTCGAGGGGAAGCCGTTGCCCGTGTACGGCGATGGCCGGCAGGTGCGGGATTGGCTGTACGTCGAGGATCACGCCACCGCCATCTGGCTAGCCCTGACCCGGGGGCGCCCCGGTGAAACCTACCATGTCGGCGGGCTCAACGAGCGCGCGAACATCGACATCGTGAAGCGCATCTGTTCCCTGCTGGATCGCAAGTACCCGCGGCCCGATGGCCGGTCCTACGCGGAGCAGATCGCGCATGTGGCCGATCGCCCCGGCCACGACCGCAGGTACGCCATCGACAGCACCAAGATCCGGCGCGAGCTGGGATGGTCTCCGAGGGAGGACTTCGAGACCGGCATCGAGAAGACCGTCGATTGGTATCTCGGCCACCGGGGTTGGGCGGCCGAGATCACGGCCCGGCGATACGCCCGTGAACGCCTCGGGACCATGGGTTGAGGCGGAGGCTCCCCGACCGCTTGCTTTGGATTGAAGTTTCCATCCTTCCCTCACCGATCACCGCCATGAACGCCATGAAACGCAAAGGCATCGTCCTCGCCGGGGGATCCGGCACCCGTCTGTTTCCGTTGACCCTCGCGGTCTCGAAGCAACTGATGCCGGTCTATGACAAGCCGATGGTTTACTACCCGCTGTCGGTGCTGATGCTTGCTGGCATCCGGGAAATCCTCGTCATCTCGACGCCGACCGACCTGCCGTTGTTCCGTCGCCTGCTGGGTGATGGCTCGCAATTTGGGGTTTCGCTTTCGTATGCGGAGCAACCGAGTCCGGATGGGCTCGCCCAAGCATTCCCCATCGCGAGTGATGCGGGTTTTCTGGAGGGCGAGCCCGCCACCTTGGTGCTGGGCGACAATCTGTTTTATGGGCACGGCCTGGCCAGATCGCTGGAGCGCGCGAGCCAGCGTGCCACGGGAGCCACGATATTCGGCTACCATGTCGCCGATCCCCGAAGCTACGGAGTGGTCGAGTTCGACGGCGAGGGACGGGTGGTGTCGTTGGAGGAGAAGCCCTCCGTTCCCAAGTCCAACTATGCCATTCCCGGGATCTACTTTTACGACGGCGATGTCGTTGCCCTTTCCCGGAGCCTGAAGCCCTCCATGCGCGGCGAGCTGGAGATCACCGATCTCAACCGCTTGTACCTTGAACGAGGCGGCCTGCATGTCGAAGTCCTCGGCCGGGGCACGGCATGGCTCGACACGGGCACCCATGATTCCCTGCTCGAGGCCGGGCAGTTCGTGTCGGTCATCGAGAATCGGCAGGGCCTGAAGATTGCCTGCCTTGAGGAGATCGGCTTCCGGCAGGGCTGGCTTACCCGCGAAGACCTTGCGGCGTCGATCGCCCGACTCGGCAAGTCGGGCTACGGCGCGTATCTCAGGAAGGTCATCGCGGACGCCTGAGGCGGGTTGCAGCAGGAATGATTTCGCTCCGGTGGACGCTCCGGCGGCTCAACGAGGCGAGATCTTGGGGAGCCCCATCTTCCGGATCCGGCGGAGTTCATCCCACCGTTGCGGGCGTGGCGTGAAGAATCGCCGGAGCAGTTCGACCTCGCCGCGGCGTTGGCCGGATCGGATGCGCCGGCGTTCGGCGAGCCAATGGGCCCGAAGACGCCATGCATCGGCCAACGCCGCGAGGTAGCCGCGGCGGCATACCGCCCAACTGCGGGACAGCAAGCCCGCGACCGCGCCTTCCGCGAGGATGAGCCCCACTTGGAACAACGCGAGGCATGAGCGCCATCCGCCGCCCGACTTGAGCAACGTGAGGAGGGAGTTGCGATTGGAGTAGAAGCGGGTGCTGATGCTGGTGCGGATTTCCTGCACGGTGCCGTCCCCGGCGGGGTTCACGTTCGCGGCGCCGCGATGGTGGAGTCGGGCTCCCGGAATCGCCACGGCGCGTCCCCCGGAGATCCAAAGTCGAAGCCCGAGGTCGAGCTCGTCGGCGTACATGAAGAAGACGGGGTCGAATCCGCCGAGGGACCGGAACACGTCCGCCCGGATCAGGAAGGCGCATCCATTCGGGGCGAGGATTTCGAGCGGGTCCAGCCCCGGGGGCATGGAGCCGAAGTGGCTTCCCCAGCCGAAGGGATCGAGGCCGCGGATTCCCAAGCTCTGGAAGGAATCGTCGGCATAGTTCATCACGAGGGGCATGGCCGCCTCGGCTCCCGAGGCTTCGGCACCTTCCATGAGTTTTTCGAGGCAGTCGGGCTCGAGCCATGTGTCGTTGTTGAGGAAAAGCAACCAGTCGCCCGCGGCGATTGCGGCGGGCCGGTTGTTGCCCTCGCAGAACCCGAGGTTCGCGCCGTTGTCGATGAAACGTCCCCCGGGGAAGTCCTCCATGAGCCTTCGGGCCATGGCGTCGGACCCGTCGGTGGAACGATTGTCGGCCATGAGCAACTCGAATTGCCCGAGGATGGTCTGGCTGCGGAGCGAATCCACGCAACGATCCAACCATCGCGCCCCGTTGTAGTTCAGGACGATGATGCTCAGGCGTGACTTGCTGGCGTTCAACTTCGGCAGGCTATGGGAACGCCGGTCTCCATGAAAGCCCAAGCGGCGGACCGTCCCCGGATGATGGACGCGGGGATTGCCCCAACTCCCCGCGTAAGGAGGAGGGAATCTCTCGATCCACAAGCGGGCGGGATGCGGCAGGCTGCGTGCCAACACGCCATCGTGGCGGATGGGCATGAACCCCGGCCCAGCGGGCGAATCTCCATCGGCCGGCTTCACCCAGCGGGCGATGCCATTGAAATCCGTCGCGGAACGCACCCACGTCCATGAGGCAAAAAATCCCGCAGAGGCGCGGAGACGCAGAGGTTGGTGGCCCATGTCTCCGCGTCTCTGCGTCTCCGC
>CAIYFP010000339.1 GCA_903925515.1 uncultured Verrucomicrobiota bacterium | reverse complement strand
GCGAGCAAGGCGTCGGGAGTCCACCGGATGGGGAGCTTGTCCGAAATGCGGGCTAGCAGCTTGTTGCTGGCAGGGTCGCCCCAAATGACCATGTGGGAACGCGCGAGCTCCTCGTCGGTTACGGCGGAGTCATCCATGACGATGACGTCGCCCCGGTAGTGGCGCCGCCATTCCTTGATGGCGCGCTCCATTTCGGAGTTGGCCCATGATCCGACGGCGGGGAAGAAGGGTTGCCCAGAGGGCCGGACAAAGACGAAGCGGTCCATGAAGGCATCGTCGATGGGACCTTGGAGCCCATGGCGTTTGACGAGTCCTTCGGGAGAGGGCGGTCCGGCGGTCCAACCCGTTGTTGAGTGGTGAAGGGATCCGCGGAAGGAGCGGTCGGACCCGGGCTTGCCGAGAGAAATGACCTCGGGCTTGAGGGCATCGGACTGTATCTCCACACGGACGGGCCGGCGGGGATCGAATGGGGACTCGCCGGGTCCGAAGTCGAGCGTAAGGGCGGTCACGTTGGTGCAGGCAACGCGAACGGAGTTGTCGGTCCAGTCGGCCACGACCGTCGCGGGATCCCAATGTTGAGCAATGGCCTCGACGTTGACCCATGCCATGCGGGGGTAGCGAAGGGAATGAGTGGTGAAGAGGACGCGCTGGGGAACGCGGATGCGACCGAGGTGGGCGATGGCATCGATGCGGCGGTTGAGCTCGGCCTTGGTGTTGGGGTCGTAGCGGTGGCCGGTCTTGGGGGCGATGAGGTGGGTGAGATCCATGCCATGGGAAGCCATGGAACGTTCGACGGCGCGGGCCGCTTGGATTTGACGATCCTCGGCACCGGAGTAGGCGACGACGGGAGTCATCGCGAGGTTGAGGGCGTTGGCAGTGGCGTCGTGGAGACGCCAGAGCTTGGGTTCCCATGGAAAGGGCTGGAGCTTCTCGTTTTGGAAGACGTCGAGGAACTCAGCGGTCTCGGAGAAGCCGGCGCCCGGGGTGGAGGCGGCGAATCGCCATGCGTGATGGACGGTGATGTGCCAGCAGGAGGCGCCGCCGAGGCTGAAGCCCCTGACGACAAGGCGGTCCTCGTCGATAGGGTAGAGGCGTTGGACGTCCGCGAGGGCCTCCCAAAGGTCGGTTTCGCCGGCGAAACGGGACCCGTTGCAATATCGCCCGTAGAGATGGAGAACGAAGGTGTCGGGCGGGGTGAACTCACCGAGGCTGCGAATGCGGTCATGAATGAAGGCGAGCTCGCTGAGTTGCTCGCCGCGCCCGTGAAACCAGAGGTCGAGGCGCCACCGTTTGCCACTGTTGGGGCGCCATGACGAGGGGACGACAAGGCCGTAGGGCTGGATGGAGGAGTCAACACGGGAGCGGTAGCCACGCACGGTGGGGCCGGTGGATTCGGCCCAGGGGATCTTGCCGGAGCGAAGGGCTGCGGCGCGTTCATGGCCCTCTTGGATGAATTGTCGGGCGACCGCGAGTTCATTGGTCTTGAAGAACTCGTCGTAGCGCACGGCCCAATCGACCGCCTTCTGGAAGATCTCGATGTCAGGTAGCCGGGCGGACAGGTCAGCCTTGTCGGCAACGTCCTTGCGGAGCTGGTCGATGTCACGGCCGAGCATGATGGCGCCCATGCGCAGGAATTCGCGTACTTCCTTGGGCATGGTGATGCCAGCTGGGGGGACAGGACGAACGTTGTCCGGGAGGTTGTCGGCGGGTCCGTCGGCGAGGACGACAGCCTTGGACAGGGCGAGGAGAACGAGGGCGAGGACAAGACGCAGCATGGGGCTGGACATGGCTGGACCGATCAGAAGCGAAGAGCGGGTCGGAGGTCAAAGGTTGGATGGAGACCCTGATCCCCGCGTAAACAGTTTTTGAGTGCCCAGCTCTCGCCTCACGTGGTGGATGGTCAACGACAATTATTCCTCCCCACCGGCGACAATTAAAATTCCCCACCGCGGCAGGGGGGCAGGAAGGGAAACCTCCCAGGGCTGGCGCGGCGGCATCAGTCCCGGGCCAGCTTCGTGGCCTGGGCCACGCCCCCTCCGTGCCAGCGAGATGCGACAGGCTGCGAGCCAACACGCCATGGCAGCGGATGGGCATGAACCCCAGCTTGGGCATCCCTCAGACTGCAATCTTCGCGTCATGGCGTGAGGACTTCCCCGCAGCACGCATCATGGAACCCAAGCTTGGGACGGCCAGAATCTTGCCACGCCAAGATCATGGCCAAGGCAGGCCTCGTGTCGTGTCTCACAAATCGCTGGTGTTGGGTTGCTCCAACAATGCCCCGGGGCAAGGCGTGAGGACGGAGCCTACCCTCAGCGGCCTGTGACGGACGAACCACGAAGCCCCGGGGCATTCTGGGAGCAACCCGAAGGGC
>CAIYFP010000338.1 GCA_903925515.1 uncultured Verrucomicrobiota bacterium | reverse complement strand
GAAGCGTTGGATCGTGGCCGGTCGCAGTTGAAGGCGAGCCGAAGCGATGCGTGCGTGGTGAATGGTCCGGCGCACGGGCCAGGGTTCACGTTGGTGCGGGGCGATGCGGAGGATGTATTGATGCGGGACGCGACGGAGTTGGCGGGATGGATTGGGTGTTGGGGGTAGGCGCTGCCGTGGCGGCGGGAGCGGTGTCGGGCTTCGAGGATGAGGGGTGATGGTTTGGGGCGGAGGAGTCGGCGGGGAAGGGGACCGGGATTCGCCGGACTGCCGCAATGGCAGGTGAAATCCCCGCGAGGGACTCGCCGGGGCATGGCGGTGGCGATTCGGCCCCGGGGAACGCCTCGTGACGCCGCAAGCGAGTTTCTGCCGCCAAGGCCTGGGGCCGCGACAACAGACCACGCCCCGAGGCCGCTGGCCATGGTTGTGGCGTTGTGCATTCCGTGTGGCCTGCACCGGATGCGGGGGCTGCTTGCCCTCAGCGGCCCGGGGGCTTGGGAGGGAGCAGGGCGAGGATGTCCTGCTGGCGGAGATACCACTCGCGGAGCGGGCGGTTGAGCTGGGAATCCTTGAACTCCTTGAGGTTCACGATGTTGAGGGCGGCATCGATGTCGTCCTTGAGGGCCTTGTTGAGGTCGCCCTTGGCGTCGGTGGCCCATGCGCGGAAGGAGCCGGTCTTGTCGTTGAGGGCCTTGGCGGCGGCGAGGCGGGTTTCCTGCTCGTACTTGAAATCGGCGACCTCGATGAAGGCACGGTCAATCTTGCCACGGATGCGCCTTGAGTCCTCCTTGGCGACGACGACGTGCTTGGCGAGCTCGATGACGCGTTTCTCGAACTGGGCGACGAGGTCGTCCTCGGCGAGGACATCGTTGGCCTCGCGTGCGAGGTCGCGCGGGGCGTTTTCGAGGCGTGCGAGGACCTGCCGGAGGACGGCCTCCTCGAGCTCGCGGAAGAAGCGGCGGCCGCGCTCGACGATGGTCTTCTTCTCGGCGTCGGTGAAGCTGTAACGCTTTTCGTCGAGTCCGACGAAGTTGGTGTAGGCGGGGGTGGAGAGGAGCTTTTCAAGCCGTGCAGACAGCGCGGAGGCGTCGAGCTTGGGGGCGGCATCGACGCCCTCGGGCTCCTTCTTGAGGTCGAGGGTCAAGGGCGCGGGGAGGACGGAGAAGAAGACGCGGTCGAGGCCGCCGAGCTTGTCGATGTCCTCGGAGAGGAGCTTGAGGTGTGCGGCGCGGCGTTCGCGTTCGTTGAGCTCGCCGACGAAGTCGAATTGGTTTTCGACGGCGAGGGAGCGGGCGTTGGCATTGAACCATTGCCATGCGTCGGCGAGGTGGGATGCGAGCTGGGTGGCCGTGGCCGTCACGGACCAGTTGAGGTTTTCGACGGGGATGGCGTCGCGTGGGTCGCGTGGGGCGCGTGCGGCGATGTAACGCTCGATGAAGGCATGGGGGAGGTTTCGGACGAGGGCGGAGGCCTCGTTGTAGGCGGCGACGAGCGGGCGGGAGCCGTAGTCGAAGGTTCGGACGTCGCCGTAGCGTCCGGCGTCCTGGTCGGTGGCGAACAGGAGCTTCTGTTCGCGTGGCTCCTGCTTGTCGAAGTAGCCCCATTGGATGGCGGCCTTGTCATGGGGCAGGACGCGGGAGGTGGCGCGCATGATCCAGCCAATGTAGGCGCTGGCCTTGAAGGCGCTGTATTCCATCATGGAGGAGCTGGTGAGGCGGTTGGTCCATGCGTCGAGGCCCTTGCCGGTGACGTAGGCCTGGAACCATTGGTCGAGTTCCTTGGGGGACATGGTGGCGGCAAGGCTGCCGCCGAAGTTGTGACGAAGGCCGAGGACATGGCCGACCTCATGGGCGACGACCTCGCGGACGTAGTCCTGGGAGGCGCGGAGGACGGCGTCGTCGGTGAGGCCGTCGTTGGAGAGGAGTTCCTCGAGGCCTTGGGCGTATTGCTGGGCGAAGGCGATGGGGTTGATCTGGCAGGCCATGGTGGACTCGACGAAGGGGATGCCCATGCCGGGCCAGCCGAGCTTGCCGTCGCCGCCCTTGATGTCCTTCTTGCTTTCGATGAGCTCGCGCATGGCCCGGAGTGCGGCGCGTGCGCGGGCCTTGCCGCCGATGGCGAAGACGCTGGTCATGTAGGCCTGCCCGTGGTGGGACTCGCCGGTGCGCGGGTCCACGAGGAGGTCGGCGTAGGCGGAGCCGGCCTGGTCCCATGGGACCCATTGGACGATGTTGTAGCGCGGGTCGGGGGCGGTGACGCCGTCGGGGGCCTTTTCGGCGCGGATGACGTTGGTGGCGAAGGCGCGGTTCCAGTAGAGGATGCCGTCGCGGACGGCGGCGACGTAGTTGGAGGGGGTGTTGGCGCTGTAATGGAAAACGACGGGCTTGCTGAGGTCAAAGCGTGCCATGCGCGGGCGAGCGCGGCCGCTGTTGGTCTCGACGACGGGCGAGGTCTCGAAGAACCGGGCGTAGCGGGTATCGACGGGCGATTGCTCGCGGCCCGGGGACCGGGGCTCGTCGTAAGGGGTCAGGTAATAACGGACCTCGTAGCGTTCCTCGACGTTGGCGCCGAGGCCGAGGTCGCGGGCCTGCACGGATTGGCGTATGGCGAGGATGTTGTCCTGGACGGTGGCGGCGAAGACGCGGGCCTGGGGGACTTCGAGGACGCGGTCGCGGTTGCCGGCGCCGTACCAGATGTCGGTGAAGACGCGGCGCATGCCCTTGTTGAAGTCGATGGTGAGGGAGTCGGTGCCACGCTCGACGACCGGGAAGGTGGCGAGGAGGCGGCGGGCGGGGAGGTCCTCGGTGACGACGAGGCCCTTGGTGGACTCGTACATGTCCACGCCGTCATGGAAGGCCTCGAAGCGGACGATCTTGCCGGCGAGGCCGGTGCTGGTGGGGGATTGTTCCTGGGGAATGAGGGAGGCGGAGAGGAGGAACTCGCGCCCGAGGACGGACGTGGGGAGGACGAGATGGAGGTTGGGGCCGACGCGGATGTCGAGGGGAGCGGCCTTGCGGGTGGGTTGGGCGGCGACGTGCCATGAACCGGAGGCCGCGAGGGCGGCGAGGAGGAGAAGCCGCGACAGGGCGGCGACGAGCGGGGGTTTCATCGAGAGGGCGAACGCATACCCCGGAAGCGGTTGTTTCACAATCAAACGTTGGCGGGGCTAGCCGCCGAAGAGGCGCCCGGCGCCGCGGTCGGCGTCCTCGCCGAGCTTGATGCGTGGGAAGGCCTTGAACTGGAAGGTGAGGACGACGGACCAGTCGTCGGCGCCCTGGCGGTTGTCGCGGATGCGGACGCCGAGGGCGGCGGTCCAGCTTCGGAGGTCTCGGTAGAGGGTGTAGGCGTGTTCTTCGAGGACGCCGTCACGGGCCTCGAACTGCTGGGTGGCGCGAGCGGCCCAGTTCTCGTTGAAGCGGTAGAAGAAGGAGCTGAAGACGAGGTTGTTGCCGAGGCCGTAGGAGGCGAGGTCGGTGGGGAGGTAACGGTGGCCGAGGGTCCATGCCCAACGTTCGCCGGGGCGCAGGGTCATGCGGTGGTTGGCCTCGCGCCATGAGGTCTGGTTGATGCCGTAGCGGAGCTGGGAGTGGAACGACACCCAGCGAGCGGGGGCGAGGTCCATGTCGGAGTAGAGCTCGGGAAAGGTGGTTTGGCCGGGGCGCGGGGTGAGGCGCCAGTCGGTGTACAACGCCCAGTTGACCATGTCGGTGACGGTCTCGGATCGCTTGGTTTGGAGTCGGTTGCGGAGGGACCAGCGGATGACGTTCTGGGAGTCGATGGAATCGATGGCGTTGTAGTCCGGGAAATCGATGGGGAGGAGGCGGGGCGTGATCCATTCGTAGTCGAACTGGGGGATCTGGCCGGGGTGGAGGGAGGGGTTGGGGACGAAGACGTAGTTGATGCTGGGCTCGACGACATGGCGGAGGCCGTCGATGTCGAGGGGCTTGAAGCGGGCGGCGGACCATGTGCGGGAGGCCTTGGTGGTGAGCTCGGCGCCGGTGTTGACGATGGAGCGGACCTGGTCCTCGGCGATGCGCGGGAGGTCCTCGGGCTCGACGTAGTAGGAGAGGCGCGAGCCGATGCGCGGGGCGACGTTGAGCCAGCCGAAGAGGGTCTTGGGCAGGAGAAGCTGGTGGAAGGTGTCGGCGCGTGCGCCGGCGTAGGAGGCGCCGCCGAGCATGCCGGGCTGGAAGCGCAGGTAGGAGAAGGAGGATTCGCCCTCGTAGTAGAGCCCGGTGACGCCGACCTCTTGTCGGAGGCCGGTGAGCTTGATGTCGGGGAGGCGTTCGATGGCCTGGAAGAACTCGTTGAGGCGGGGCTGGACGAGGACGTCGAGGGTCCAGTTGGGCCATGCCTGGTTGATTTCGCCGAAGGTCTTGGGCTGGGGGTCGCCGCGGAAGTCGGACTCAAAGAAGTCGCGATAGACGAGGGCGTCGTTTTGTTCCTCGACACGTCCCTTGAGGGTGAGGCCGGTGGCGTTGGTGAAGGTGTGCTGGAAGCGGAGGAGGCGTCGGTCCTCCTTGACCGGGGTGCCGAAGGCGGTCCGGAGGGGGTCGAGGTCATGGGCGAGATAGGCCGAAGCGGAGCCCTTGCCCCAGGGGCCGAGGTCGTAGGAGATGCCGGGGCCGCCGGCCGCGCCGCGCCGGAGGCGCCAGTCGGCGTCGAGGGTGAGCTCGGCGTTGGTGCTGACCTGCCAATGGTAGCGGTTGAGGGAGAACGGGCCGAATACGGAGCGGTAGCCTGGGGTAACGGTCCAGAAGTGGGTGTGCTTGCGGAGGCTCTTGCGATAGACGGGCCATGTGAACACGCGGGAGTTGCCGACGTAGAGGGAGGCGTTGCGGGCCTCGAGGTATTCGCCGGGGCGGACCTCGATCTGGCGGGCGCGGATGCGGTAGGCGGGCTCGGCGACGTCGTCGGTGGTCACCATGGCGTCGAGGGCGACGAGGCGGTTGGTGATGGAGGAGCCCACGATGCGGGAGCCGGAGGCGAAGAAGGGGCGTTGGCCGAGGCGGAAGTTCTCGGCGACGACGGTGCGGGTGAAGAAGTTGTAGGTGGCCTTGCTTCCGCGCCATGCCTCGCTTCCGCCACCGACGCCGGAGTCGATGCGGACGTCGCCCTCGGCCTCGACGAGTCCCTGATCGCGGTTCCAGCGAAGGGAGCGTGCGGAGACGGTGCTGCCTTGGTAACGGATGACGACGCCCTGGGAGGCGAAGGCCTCGCCGGTCTCGGGGTCCAGCTCCACCTCGCCGTTGCCGTCGAGCGACTCGATGCGGGCGAGGTCCGCAGGAGGGGAGGCGTCTGCCCCCCGCAAGGAGGGTAACAACGCGAGCAACGCCAACCATGCGACCTTCATCGGGGGCCATGGTAGGGCAAGGGCGCGGTGTGATGCCATGGCGCAGTCACGGTTCAGGCAGCCGTGGAACTGTCGCGGATTTGAATGGCGCGGCGACCCAAATCCCGGTGCAAGGAGGACGGAAGCTTTCGAAAACCGTCCAGGCGGAGGTCAGGGGCGACGCGTTGCCTTGGCGCGGCGGCGGCGGTCCGATGGGGATGGAGACCGGCCGACCGTGCTGGCGATGGAGGCTGGGGCCATGGAGGTGTGTGGGGGGTGGGGGGTGGGGGGTGCATGGCGTGGTGGGACGGTGATTGGGGGAGGAATCCGGGCCAGCAAGGGCTCGCCAAGCTTGCGAGGGGCGGGACATGGTTTGGACGGCATGATTGTTCGACCAAAGACGCGTGGATTCATTTGCGTGACGGCGCATCCGGAAGGTTGCGCGGCACACGTGCAGGAGTGGATAGACAAGACGAGGACGCACGGGGTCGTCCGGGGCGGGCCCAAGCGGGTTCTCGTGGTGGGAGCATCGACGGGGTACGGGCTTGCCTCGCGCGTGTCGGCCGCATTTGGGTGTGGGGCGGACACGTTGGGGGTTTTCTTCGAGAAGCCCAGCGAGCCGGGCACGCTTGGGACGGCGGGCTGGTACAACACGGCGGCGTTTGAGAAGGCAGCCCGTGCGGCCGGCCTGAAGGCGCCCAGCATCAACGGGGACGCATTTTCGGACGGCATCAAGCAACGGGCCGTGGAGGCGATTCGGTCGGGCCTCGGGGAGATCGACCTGATGGTGTATAGCCTTGCTTCCCCGCGGCGAACTCACCCGCGGACGGGCGTGACGCACAAGTCCACGCTCAAGCCGATCGGCGAGGCGTACACGTCCAAGACGGTGGACACGGACAAGGGGACGGTGGGGCCGGTGAGCATCGGTCCGGCGAGCGAGCAGGAGGTGGCGGACACGGTGGCGGTGATGGGCGGGGAGGATTGGCAGATGTGGGTGGATGCCTTGGAGGCCGGCGGGGTGCTGGCGGAAGGGTTCACGACGGTGGCCTACTCGTACATTGGGCCTGACCTAACATGGCCGATCTACCGGGCGGGGACGATCGGCAAGGCCAAGGAGGACCTTGAGCGGGTGGCGCGGGAACTGGCGGTGCGCATGGCGGCGCGTGGAGGCCGGGCGTTCATCTCGGTCAACAAGGCCCTGGTGACGCAGGCCAGCTCGGCCATCCCGGTGGTGCCGTTGTACATCTCGCTCCTGTACAGGGTGATGAAGGAGCAGGGCCTGCACGAGGGGTGCATCGAGCAGATGAACCGTTTGCTTGGAAGGCTTTACGGGGAGGGACCCACGCCCGTGGACGAGTTCGGGCGGATTCGCCTGGATGACTGGGAGATGCGGGCCGACGTGCAGCGGGCGGTGGCCGAGCTCTGGCCGCAGGTCGGGACCGACAACCTTGCGGCGTTGTCGGACATCGGGGGTTACCGGGCGGAATTCCTGAGGTTGTTTGGGTTCGGCCTTCCTGGCGTGGACTACGAGAAGGACGTGGACCCGCACGTGATGCCTTGAAGGGGGGGTCAGGTGGGGGCGTCGGAGACGAGCGTGGCGAGGATGACAAGCAGGGCGTCTGGCGGGCGAGCCGTCGCGGCGGTCGTGGGTGCCGTGGGGTGGGTTGTTGCCATCGGAGCATCGGCGTTCGGTTTGCGGGCGGCGGAAGGGGGCTTCGAGTTCTTCGAGCAGCGGGTCCGCCCGGTGTTGGCCGAGCACTGCGCGGGATGCCATGGCTCGGGGCATGGCCAGCCCAAGGGCGGGTTGAGGTTGGATGGCAAGGCAGGCTGGGAAAAAGGGGGTGCGAACGGGCCGGCAATCGTGCCTGGCAAGCCGGCGGAGAGCCTGCTGGTGAGGGCGGTGCGGAGGGAGCCCGGCGTGAAGGCGATGCCGCCGGAAGGCGAGGGCCGGCGACCGTTGAGCGCGGAGGAGGCGAGGGCCTTGGAGGAGTGGGTTGCGATGGGTGCGCCCGACCCGCGGGATGGGAGGCCCTTGGTGAAGGGCGGGGATCCGGGACGACATTGGGCCTTCCAGCGGCCGAGGCCGCCCGAGCGACCGGCCGTCCGGGACCTGGCATGGCCCCGGGGCGAACTTGACTTCCATGTGCTTGCCGGGCTGGAGCGGCAGGGCCTGCGGCCGATGTCCGAGGCGGACCGGCGCACGTGGATGCGGCGGGTGACCTTCGACCTGACCGGGTTGCCGCCGACGATGGAGGAGGTCGAGGGGTTCGAGAAGGACATCCATGACGGCGCGCATGAGCGAGTGGTGGACCGGTTGCTGGCGTCGCCGGCTTTTGGGGAGCGGTGGGGACGTTGGTGGCTGGACGTGGCGCGGTATGCGGACTCCAAGGGCTACGTGTTCGAGGAGGAGCGGCGGTATGCGTACTCGCACACGTACCGGGACTGGGTGGTGCGGGCGTTCAACCGGGACCTTGGGTACGACCGGTTCCTGATGGAGCAGATCGCGGGCGACCGGTTGGCCACGCCGGAGGATCCGTGGCCGATGGCGGCATTGGGGTTCCTGACGCTGGGGCGGCGATTCCTGAACAACCAGAACGACATCATTGACGACCGGATCGACGTGGTGTTCCGGGGGACGCAGGCCTTGACGGTGGGCTGTGCCCGGTGCCATGACCACAAGTCAGACCCGATCCCGACGGCGGATTACTATGGCTTGCACGGGGTGTTTGCGAGCAGCGAGGAGCCTGGGGAGAAGCCGTTGCTGGGGCCGAACCCGAACCCCCACCGGGCGGCGGAGTACGAGGTGGAGAAGAAGAAGCGGGAGAGGGAGTTGGCGGACTACCGTGCCGAGCAAACGGCGGGGGTTCTGCGACGGCTACGGGAGCGGGTGGGCGAGCAGATGTTGACGGCGGAGGAGACGCGGTTGCTGGACGGGTCCGCGACGGAGTCGGTGGCGCGCCAGCGCAGCCTTGATCCGGGCCTGATCTCGGCATGGAAGGACTATCTGGGACGTTCCCGCGGGGAGCCGCGTGGGGTTTTCATGGCATGGCACGCGATGGCCGGGCTTGGGACGAACGACTTTGCGGGCGCGGCGCGGCGGAAGCTGGAGGAATGGTCCGGGGCGTCCGGGGCCGGGGTGAATGAGTGGGTGATGAGGGCCTTGGTGGAGACGGCGCCGACGAACATGGCGGCCGTGGCCGCGGCGTACGGGCGGGCGTTTGGGCGTGCGGACAAGGCATGGGACGAGGCGCGGGAGGAGGCGATGAAGGCTGGAAAGCCCGGGCCAGCCGCGTTGTCGGATGCGGCGGCGGAGGCCTTGCGGGTGGTCTTGCATGGTGCGGAATCGCCCATCGTGACGGCCACGCGCGACATCAACCGGTACTTCGAGGTGGCCGTGGCGCAGAAGAGCCGGGCGTTGGCCCGCAAGGTCGAGGAGTTGGATGCCACGCATCCGGGCGCGCCGCTTCGGGCGATGGCGATCCTCGACAAGGCGGTGGCAGTGGAACCGGTCGTGTTCAAGCGAGGAAACCCGGGCAGCCCTGGGCCGCGGGTTCCGAGGCAATTCCTGTCGGCGGTGGCGGTTCCCGGGGCGGCTCCGTTCAAGGATGGAAGCGGGCGTCTCGAGTTGGCCGGCCTGATTGCGAGCCCGGACAACCCGCTGACGGCGCGGGTGTTGGTCAACCGGGTCTGGGGCCAACTGGTCGGGCAACCGCTGGTTTCGGCCGTGGCGGACTTTGGCACGCGAACGGAGCCGCCCTTGAACCCCGCGTTGCTGGACCACCTTGCAGTGGGCTTCATGCGGGATGGGTGGAGCATGAAGGCGTTGGCACGCCGGATTGTGTTGTCTGCGACCTACCGGCAGGCGAGCGGCCCGGGAAGCCCTGCGGAGATGGCCGTTGTGTTCGAGCGGAACGTGGCAATCGACCCGGCCAATGCATGGAATTGGAGGATGAACCGCAAGCGCATGGACTTCGAGGGCCTGCGCGACTCCATCCTGTTTGCGTCGGGGCGGCTTGACCATGGCATCGGGGGGCAACCGGTGGCGATGTTCGAGTCGATGGATTCGCCGCGTCGCACGCTGTATGGGTTCATTGACCGGCAAAACCTTCCGGGGATCCTTCGGTCCTTTGACTTTGCGAACCCGGACACGTCGGTGGCACGCCGGTTTCAGACCACGGTGCCGCAGCAGTCCTTGTTCATGCTGAACCATGGCTTTGTTGCGGAGTCAGCCCGGGCGGCGGCCCGGGCTTCGGCGGGCTCCCTGAAGGGCGATGGCGACGAGGCGGCGGCACGCGTCCGGGCCTTGTACCGAGCCCTTTTCCAGCGGATGCCTGACGCGGAGGAATTGAGGGCGGGCCTGGTGTTCGTGGCCGGGCAGGGCAGGGTGGAGCCCGAGCGTCGTCCCGCGGCGACGTGGAGTCAGGGAACGGGCCGCTGGGCCGCCGCTGCGGGCCGCGTCGAGGGGTTTGCACCGTTCAAGGTGTACAAGGACAAGGATGCGCGGTGGCAGCCGGAGGATGCGTTCCCGGCGAAGGGCAAGGCTGGCCATGCCTTCCTGAAGGCAAGGGGGGGACACCCGGGCCGGGATGAATCCGTCGCCGTCGTCCGGCGATGGACGGCGCCGGTTGCGTGCGACGTGGAGGTGGACGGCGAAGTGAGCCATCCTTCCGAGAATGGCGACGGCGTGGAGGCGGTAGTCGTGTCGTCCCGGCGCGGTGTTTTGGGGCGATGGGCGGTGCAGCATGGGCGGGCGCGGGCTGCGGTGGAGTCGTTCCGCGTGGAGCGCGGGGAGGTGATTGACTTCGTCGTGATGCCGCGGCAGTCGGACGATTCGGATTCGTTCGAGTGGTCGCCGGTGGTGCGAGAGACCCCGAAGGCCGGCGTTGGCGCGGCCGGCATCGGGGCGCGATCATGGGAGGTGGCCCGCGATTTTCGGGGGCCCGCGACGGACCCGGCCCCCTTGGACGCATGGGCGCGTTACGCGCAGGTGTTGCTGGCCGCGAACGAGTTCGTCTTCATCGACTGACGGCACGGCACGGGGCGTGACGCTGGAAGAAGGCGGGCAGCGGTGGGAGGAAGATGGCCCTCGTGTCGTGTCTCACCCATGGCTGGTGTTTCGTCGCGACGGATTCTCGTGTCCGACGAGGATCGGGCGACGACTTGGGCCTTGGGCCTTCGGGGTTCGTGCGTCTCGGACCCCCGCGGGCGGGCTCCGTCCTCACGCCTTGATCCATGGGTTACTTGGGGCAATTCCACGCCCGCGATGGGTGAGACACGAGACCATGCGAACGAGGGCCGCCTGCCTGATCAGGCCATGATGTCGGGGATGACGCGGCCGGCGATGCCGGTGAGGCGGGCGTCGAGGCCCTGGAACTTCACGGAGAGGCGGGTGTGCTCGATGCCGAGGAGACGGAGAAGGGTGGCGTGGAGGTCGTGGACGTCGATGGGGTTCTCGACTGCGGAGTATCCGAGCTCGTCGGTGGCGCCATAGACGGAGCCGCCGCGGACGCCGCCGCCGGCGAGCCAGACGGAGAATCCGGCGTTGTGATGGTCGCGGCCGTCGCCCCCTTGGCTCATGGGGGTCCGACCGAACTCGCCGGCCCAGACGAGGAGGGTGTCACGGAGCATGTCGCGTTGCTCGAGGTCGGTGATGAGGGCCATGCAGGCGCGGTCGATTTCCTGGGCCTTGAACTCGACGCCCTGCTTCACGCCGCCGTGGTGGTCCCAGTCCTTGTGGTAGAGCTGGATGAAGCGGACGCCGCGCTCGGCAAGGCGGCGGGCGAGCAGGCAGTTGGATGCGAAGGAGCCGTCGCCGGGCTTGCAACCGTAGAGCTCGAGGGTTTTGGCGGGCTCGGCGGAGACGTCCATGAGGCCGGGGACGGACGCCTGCATTTGGAAGGCCATCTCGTACTGGGTGATGCGGGCGCCGATCTCGGGGTCATCGACGACGGCGTCGTGCTGGGCGTTGAGGCTGTTGACGGCCTCGATGACGCGGCCTTGGCGGTCGCGGGAGACGCCCGGGGGGTTGCCAAGGTAGAGAACGGGGTCGCCCTTGCCGCGGAGGTGGACGCCCTGGAAGCGGCTGGGGAGGAAACCGGAGGCCCATTGGCGCGCGGCGATGGGTTGGTTTTGGCCGCCGCGTCCGAGGGAGGTGAGGACGACGAAGCCGGGGAGGTCCTGGGCCTCGGTGCCGAGCCCGTAGGTGACCCATGAGCCCATGGAGGGGCGCCCGGCGATTTGGGAGCCGGTGTTCATGAACATGTGGGCCGGGTCATGGTTGATGGCCTCGCTGGTCATGGAGCGGACGAGGCAGATGCGGTCGAGGACGGAGCCGACGTGGGGGAAGAGGGAGCAGATCTCGATGCCGTTCTTGAAGGCCTTGAAGGGGATCTGGGGGCCGTAGCAGGTGAGCTTCTGGCCTTGGAGCTGGGCGATTTGCTTTCCCTTGGTGAACGATTCCGGCATGGGCTTGCCGTGCATCTCGGCGAGCTTGGGCTTGGGATCCCATGTTTCGAGATGGGACGGCCCCCCGGCCATGCTCATCCAGATGACGCGCTTGGCCTTGGGTGCAAAGTGATGGGGCTGGACGACTCCGGGCCAGCGGTCCTTGGGTGCGGGCGCAGCGGCATGGATTAGTCCGGGCCGAAGGAGCGAGGCCAAGGCCAGTGCGCCGACACCTTGCGAGGCGCGGCCGAGGAAGACGCGGCGGGTCTGGTTCTGGGCGTGGGCGACGAGGAATTCCGTGCGTGGGTCCATGTCAGGAACGGGTGATGGTTTCGTGGAGGTTGAGAAGGGCGCGTGCGACGTCGGTCCATGCGGCGAGGTCGGCGGGGTCGATTCCGGCCGGGGCCTTCCATTGGCCGGTGGCGACGAAGGCGCGGGCGGATTCGGTGTCGGCGCGGTAATCGGCGCGTTGCCTCTGGAGGAGGCTGGACAGGGTCTCGAGCTCGGCGGCGGAAGGTTGCCGTTGGAGGGCCTGGTTCCATGCCCAGCGGATGCGCGCGACGTCGTCGCCGGGGGCATCGCGCAGGATGCGAGCGGCGAAGGCCTTGGCGGCCTCGACGTACGACGGGTCGTTGAGGAGGACGAGGGCCTGCTGGGGGATGTTGGAGCGGGAGCGGTCGGCGGCGCATTCCTCGCGGGTGGGGGCGTCGAAGGCGAGCATGGAGGGGTGGACGAAGGAGCGTTGCCACCATGTGTAGAGGCCGCGGCGGTATTGGCCGGGGCCGTTGGAGGCGTCGTAGCCGCGCTGGGGGAAGTTGAGGTTTTCCCAGTAGCCGTCGGGTTGGTAGGGCCGGACGGAGGGGCCGCCGACGTCGCGGACGAGGAGTCCGGCGAGGGCGAGGGCGTTGTCGCGGACGAGCTCGGCATCGATGCGCCAGCGGGATTGGCGGGCGAAAAGCCGGTTGTCGGGGTCACGGGCGACGAGGTTGCGCGGGGCGACGGAGGAACGGCGGTAGGCTTGGCTGTTCACGATGAGCCGGACCATGTGCTTCATGTTCCAGCCGGAGTCGCGGAACTCGCAGGCAAGCCAGTCAAGGAGGGCGGGGTTGGACGGGGGCTCGCCCTGCGCGCCGAGGTCGTCGAGGACCTTGGAAAGGCCGGCGCCGAAGAACTGCTTCCAGAGGCGGTTCATGACGACGCGGGTGGTGAGGGGGTTTTCCGGGGCGAGGAGCCAGTCGTCAAGGTCGAGACGGTTGAGCTTTCGTGGGGGGGCCTTGTAGCCGGAGGAGAGGGCGACAGGGAGCGTGGGCTGCATCACGTCGCCGGTTTCGACCATCCAGTTGCCGCGTGGGAGGACGCGGACGGTGCGGGGCTCGCCACGTTCGGTGACGATGCAACGGGGGAGGGAGGCCTCGTAGTCGGCGACGGACTTCCGGGCGTCGTCGAGGAGGGCGCGGGAGCTGGCGAGCTCGGGTGCCTGCTTCTTGAAGGCGTCCATGAGACGCTTGCGCTGGGCGTCGTCGCGTTGGGACGGTGCGATGCGGAGGACGTCGGCGAGCTCGGTGGGCGGGGGCAGGGCAGCTGGCGAGGCGACGGCGTCGGGGTTGGAGGCGGCGGAGACGCGGAACTTGCCGAGGGTGTGGGCGCCGTTTCCGTGGCGTTGCTGCAATTCGACGACGAGGACGTCGCCGGGTGCGAGCTGGGCGGGCCGGGCAAGGCCGAGGAGGAGTTGATGGGGCTTGCCGGCGTCGGGGAGCACGGCCCAGCCGGGGCTGGAGCCCATGGTGTCCTGGTCGATGGCCGAGGCGGGCGTCCATGCGCGGTAGGGGTTGTTCTCGGCGAAGGTGGTTTGCTCGTGGGTGGCGCGGGCGATGGAGAAGGAAAGTGTTCGCGGCGGGGCTCCTGCGCGCTCGACCCGTGCGACGACCTCGGTGAGGACAAAGTTGCCGTTGCCGGCGCGGCCGGGGCCCTTGGAAGGGAGGGAGTCGTCGGGCAGGACCTCGATGCGGAGCCCGGCGAGCTGGGCTGGTGCGTTGGTGAAGCGAAGGGTGTAGGTGTCCGTGTCAGGCTTCTTGCCGGAGGCGAGCACGGACCGGTCGGGCTGCACCTTGAGGGTGGCGTCGCCGGACGAGGCTGCGGACTCCGGGGCCATGCGTGTCCAGCGGTCGTCCATGGCGATGGCGTCGGACAGGAGCCGTTCCCAGCGCGAGAAGGCATCGGCTAGGGCGGGCTGGGGACCGTCGTAGAGGGCTTGGACGCCCTTGAGGACCTCGCGACGGCGCTGGAGCTCCGCGGCCTGTTGGTTGTCGGTGACGAACATGCCGTCCTCGCGGCGTCCGATGATGGCTTCCTTCACGTCGGCGAAGAAGGCGCCGAGGGCATAGAAGTCGCGGGTGGAGAAGGGGTCGAACTTGTGGTCATGGCATTGGGCGCAGCCGGTGGTTTGGCCGAGCCAGACGGCGCCGACGGCGCGGACGCGGTCGGTCAGGTAGCGGGCTTCGTAGTCCTTGGGCTGGGCTCCGCCCTCCTCCGTGGTGAGGAGGAGCCGGTTGAAGGCGGACCCGACGAGTTGCTCGGTCCCGGCGTTGGGCAGGAGGTCGCCGGCGAGCTGCTCGCGGGTGAAGACGTCGAAGGGCTTGTTGCCGTTGAAGGCGCGGATGACGTAGTCGCGATAGGGCCAGATGTTGCGGGGGTTGTCGGAGTGGTAGCCGATGGTGTCGGCGAAGCGGACGACGTCGAGCCAGCCGATGGCCATGCGTTCGCCGAAGTGCGGGGACGCAAGGATCCGTTCAACGAGGCGAGGGTAGGCGTCGGGGGACGTGTCGGAGGCGAACTCCTCGACATCCTTGGGCGACGGAGGAAGGCCGAGGAGGTCAAGATGCAGCCGTCGGGCGAGATCGCGCCGGGAAGCCTCTGGGACGGGCTGGATGCCTGCGGCCTTGAGGGGTTGGTTGATGAGGTGGTCGATGGCGAGGGGTGGGTTTGGGGCGGAAGGGCGCACGGGGACTTGGTAGGCCCAATGGCCCTGATACACGGCGCCCTGCTCGATCCAGCGGGCAAGAAGTTCGCGTTGGACCGCCGTGAGGCTCTTGTGGGTCTCGGGCGGGGGCATCAGGTCGTCCGCGTCGGTGGAATGGATGCGGCGGACGAGCTCGCTGTCGTTGGGCTTGCCGGGGACGATGGCCTTCTTGCCGGACTTGGCGGGCGCGAGGGCGGCGTCGCGGAGGTCGAGGCGGAGGCCGCCCTTGATCTTCGCCGTGTCGGGGCCGTGGCATGCGAAGCAGTTGTCGGAGAGCAGGGGGCGGACGTCGCGGTTGAAGTCCACGGCGGGCGCGGCGAACGCCGTGACGGATATCGCGAGGGCGAGGGCCGCCAGCAGGCAACGGGACGGATTGAACACGCTCATTTCGGGAAGACCTTGAGGAAACGTTGAGGGGATGGACGCGGAAAATCCAACGTGGATTCGGCCGGCTCGAGGGAACGCGCATGGGACGGGCTCCGCGACGGGGGACCTGCGCGGCCGCCGGGAGGCCCGCCATCGCGTCCAACCGCCTCTCCCAGATGCCTCCACCCCAGCGTCCCGACGAGGTCTGGGTCCCCGACATCCCCTCCATGTCCAACGCCCAAGACCCCCTGTTTTACCGTCCCATTTTTCAAGGCAAGCCCAGGTCCGGCCGGAACGGCCGCGCAGGTTTGGCGTGCCCGGCAAGAGAAGCCTGCAACGGTGGGCGTTGGGCTTGCGATCTGGTGAAGCGGGGTGGAATGAGACAGGGCCCATGCAGCCATGGGTTCCGGACCCTTGCGGAGTCGGCGTGACGTGAGGCCGGGTGGAGGAGGTTGGAGGGCGAGCAAGGGTTGCTCATGAAAGAAAAAGCCCGGGCTGCAGACGCCAAGGAGGTGGGGGTGGAGAACCCCGCTGAAGAAACGTCCCGCAACCCGGACAGGGGATGACGTTAGAAAGTGGCGGGTAGGTGTCAATGCATCGGTTTGGAAAACTTGTGTGGGTGTGTGGGTGTGTGGGCCGAGTGGTGTTCGGGGCATCCGGTTACGGGCAGGGGAGGGCGTGGGGGAAAGGCCTTGGGTCCGGCAAGCCTCGCCAAGCGCCGGCGTGCCAGCGTGCCCCTTTGCCGGCTGGAATCGGCGTTCGGGGTTTCGTGGGCGCATGGCCTGACCGTGCCGGGTTGTTGCCCATGGGTGAGGTGGTTCCCATTCATGGAACCCGTTTGTGGCCAGTTTATGTCACGGCCCGGTGTCTAGAGAACTTCGCTTGCGCCTCCGTACTCGTGCCCGTCCCGACGCGCTTGCAGGTCAAGGGACGCGTCCATGCCGGGGGGAGTTCCGTGGTCCCCGCGCAGGAAGCTTTGCAGTGCCTGGAGTTCCCCTCCTGAGGCCCCACGGAGGGTGGAGCCAGCTGGACCACTTTGTGCTTTTGGGTGATCAAAAAACAACATCACGTGCGGCGATCCCGTGAGCCAGGAAGCGGGGAATGCTCACACCCAGACATCCGGACACCCAGAAGGCGGGCTCGGTAGGTGCCCATGCCAGAGTTCGTGCCCGTCCGCTCCGAGGGCATGTTGCCACGCAGCGTCCCAACGCTCGCCGGCAAGTGGATCAAGGGATTCCCTGCCGGTTACCCGGGGATTTGGGTGCCGAAAACGTCGAGGGACGGATTTGCCTGCCGGAGTCGGTGCGAATCGTTCGCCCTTTCCATGGAGCCTTCGATTCCATGGGGCCCAGTCATCCTCCATGCCTTGGTCATGGTCATGGCCATGGCCATGAGGCGGCAGATGCGTGGCTCGATAGGGCCGGGAATGCGGGCGTGTGAGCCTGTCTTTTCACTTTTGCCATGACGCCGCGCCCCAATGAATTCCGCGTGGCTTTTCCATGCTGCGGCCTTGGGGCGGGGGCGGGACCCAAATCCCCGGGGGTGGCGAAATTTTTGCGAGTTTTCGGCGTTGGGTTGACGACTTGGCATCTATTGCGCTAGTCGGTGGGTGGCTGATTCGTAAGAATCCTAGCTGTGCGGCTCCGAGAACCTGGACGGCTACCCTCCTGACAGGCTCGATTCCGCGGGGGATTTTGTCGTTTTGGCCAACGAACTGGCGGCGGTTGCCCTAAAGGGCGATCGCCGCTTTTTGGTGGTGCGAACGTAGCGCGGCCGCGAACAACCGATGGCTCGCCACCGCCTCGGCCGGGGTTACGCACCCAAACTTGGTTCCGAGGACACCGGCCCATTCCGCGGCAAACGCGGCCCACATTTGTTGGAAGCAATCGGGGAAGCCGGGTTCAAAAATGCCGCCCGTGATCGTGGGGAAGACGCTGGCGAAACCGAGGTCGGTCCGGGACCACGCTTGTTCCTTGATACGATCGAATGTCCAAAGGGTCTTGGGCTCGGCGGTGGAGAACCGGGCGCCGCCGTCCGTGCCGAGGACCTCGAGCGACCATGTGTTGGTGGCGCCCGGCGCGAGGCGCTTCATTTCCAGCCGCATGGGGACCTCGCGGCCTTCGACGCCGATGTCGGCGTGCAGCATGGCGTTGTCCCATGTGTCGCATGCGGCCATGCCGCCGCGGCCGTCGGGGCGTTCGGTGTAGATTTTCTGCAACTGGGCATAGACCCGGACGGGGTACCACCCGAGGCGGAATGGGACATGGACGACGTGCATGCCGAGGTCGCCCATGACGCCGATTTCGCCACAGGTGCGGACCTGGCGCTTCCAATTGGCGGGCTTGCTGGGGTCGAGGTCGCTGGCGTGCCAGAAGCAGGAGCGGACTTCCAGCAGCTTCCCGATCCGGCCGGAGCGCACCGTCTCGATGACGCGTTGCGCGCCGGGAAGGAACGGAAACTCCGAGCTGCATCGGACAAACCGGCCCGAGCTGGCGCACGCCTCGGAGATGCGTTCCGCTGCCGGCAGGTCGATGCCAAAGGGCTTTTCGGCGAGGAGGTCCTTGCCCGCGCGAAGCACGTCAAGATAGAGGGCCTCATGCAGGTGGTGCGGCACCGCCACGTACACGACGTCCACGTCCGGCGACGCGAGAAGCTCGCGATGGTCCTGGGTAAGCAACCGGACGCCGGGGACCTGCCGGAACCAGTCCACGACGGAGGTTTGGAGGTCGCAAACGGCGGTCAACTCGGCGCGGACGGGCAGGCTTTTGGCGTCCAAGGCGAACCAACGTCCGAAGGCGCTTGCGGCCTCGCGTCCCATTAGACCTCCCCCAATAATCCCCACGCGCATCGTCCTCATCAGGCATGGGATCCTTCTCGGTCGGGCGTGACGAAGGCAAGCAGGGCCTTGGATCCCGACCGCCGCGCCGCGCCGCCGTTGGGTTGGTCCGGCAGGCCGTCCTCGCATCCCAAATCCTCGCGCGAGGAGGTGGCAAGCTCGCGATCCGCAAGCGGGCGAGTTGCGACGGGCTTCGTGCCAACACGGGGTCGTGGCGGATGGGCATGAACCCCGGGAAGGGCATCCCTGAGACCGCATTCTTCGCGTCATGGCGTCATGGCGTCATGGCGTGAGGAATTCCCCGCTGCATGCATCTCGAAAACCGTGCAGGAGGCGGCATGGATTTTTTCACGCCGAGAGCAGGGCCGTGGAAGGCCGTGGTTGATGGGGCCAGTGAAACCTGCCCCGGCGGCCAACCGGCGGTTTCATGGGCAGACGCCAAGAGGATCTGTCGTTTCGGCCCTCCGTTGGCGCAGCGTGAGGCGAGAGCCGGGCACTCAGGAACTGCTTATGCGGGGATCAGGCTCGAATCTCGGCGTCTTGGCCTTCAGCAACCGGCCGCCCGTGATCCGGAGGTCACCGGCGTTGGGAGCGTCCTTGGCGGTTCCACCGCCGACTCGATGTCCGTCAACTGCGTCGTCAGCAACGCCGATCCCGGCCGGGTCCACCTCGTACCGGTCCACCCCATGCCCGGCTCATGCCCAGCCGCATGCGTTCGCATGCTGGCACCCAGCCTGCGGAAACTGGCCGGGTCGTGGATCGAAAGATTCTTCTCGTGGTTGAGAGGGGAGTTTTTGGGTGGTGCGGGGTGGGCGGGGGGCTATTCGCCAAACCACGATAAGGTGCGTCGGTTGACGAAGTAGAAGGCGCCGAGGACACGGGCGACAAAGACGGCGGTCCAAAGCTCGTCGAGCTTGTCGATCACGATGCCCGCGACGGGCACCCTGTCGCTGAGCTGGCCTGCAAGGACCTGAAGGCAGGCGAGGGCGACGAAGACGAGCAGCATGGCGACGTAATGGCCGGGCGCCCTGAAGATGGAGCGGACGACGAGGCCGGGATGCAGCCCGCTGAGGGTGTCGTGCATGCCGACGGACAGGAGGGCCATGGGGCCAAAGAGGAGTCCAAGGAGCAGCGCCGCCGCGCCGGCGGTCATGCGGACCTCGTTGTCGTGGGCCGTCACCAGCAGGAAGATGCCTGGCCCGAAGCACGCGACCAGGACGCCGATCCACTGGAATGTCTTGCCGAGCAACTCCCCGAAGCCGTCGAAGTCTGGCCAATTGGGCACGCGGTCCTCGCCCATGGCCGTGCCATGAAGGACGTGCTGGAGCATGAGCAGCAGGTAGCCCCATGCGGCGGCGGTGATGATCCAGCTGAACATCCCCACGAAATCGAGGACGGTGAACAGGATCGTCCCGAGCGCGAGGATGAGGAAGCCGTCGCCGCGGAAGGGATAGGCCAAGGCGTCGAGGATCAAGGCCCCGAAGCCGCGCTCGGGTGGCAGGTCGAATGCGGCGGACGAGGCGGCCTCGGGCGCGGGCACCATGCCGGGGACGCTCCCGAGCGTGACCCAATCGGGCCAGCCCTCGGCCCAGACATGATCTCCATGGCTTGCGTGGCCAGAATCGAGCAAGGCGCGGAGCTCGGCATGGGTATGGGGTCCGCTTTGCTGGCCTTCCTTCAAAAGGTAGAGGGAATCGGGCGCTGACATCGGCGGAATGAAAACCGAGCGAAGGGCACGAGGCAATCGCCATGATCGGCTGGGGCAACGCGGGCGCGATCCTTGCGGGGCGCCGGCGGGGTGGGCGTGCCGCGCGCGGGACAGGTTGCCGTGAAGCGGCAGACGGGTTGGCGCTTGATGGCTCGGGGCCTTGGGACAGCGAGGCGCGTGAATCGTTGAAAATCAGGGGTTTGCAAAGAAATCCCGGGGCCAACCTTGCGCGGCACGTCGGCGGCTTTCCTATTCGGCACGCGACGCGCGGTTGCGCAAAGCGAGCGAAGACACATCACGAAAGAAAAAGGAAACATCATGAAATTGATTCGTACCTATCCCCCGATCCTCAGCCCCATCGCCGAGCTGGAGCGCGAGCTGGACCGCTTCTTCGGCAGGGCAGGCGCCCGAGCCGCAACCTCCTTGCTGGGCGACGGGATCTCGGCCCCGGCGACGGACGTCCGCGAGGACGACAAGCAGTTCACCGTGACGGTGGAGTTGCCCGGGGTAAAGAAGGACGACGTCCAGGTCTCGCTGGAGGACGGGGTCCTGACCATCAGCGGCGAGCGCAAGGCGGAATCCGAGACGGCCGACGGGCGCTTTCACCGACGCGAGCGGTTCGTGGGTCGGTTTGGGCGCAGCTTTGAGCTGGGCATCCCGGTGGATTCCAAGGCGGTGAAGGCGGCCTTCAAGGATGGGGTGCTGTCCGTGACCGTCCCCAAGGCCGAGAACGCGCGGACCAAGGCGATCGAGGTCACGGTGGAGTAGGCCGGGCGCGGGATAAATCCTGCCGAGGACGTCACGCAGCCGCCCGGGGAAGCCTTTCCCCGGGCGGTTTTCGTTTTTGGACGGCAGTCGGGTTGCCCCAACCGGCGGCATGAAGGCCTCCCCGTGAGGGCACGCGGCCTACACGTGGGCGAGCTGGGATCAGTTGGGACCGCGGCCGTCCCCGGCTGCCGGGCATGAAGCAGTTCGCGGGGACGGGCGCGTTCCCATGGCGCGCTCCCTGCCATGGCAGGGTCACTTCCTGCCCAGCGTTCGCAGGTAGGCAAACAAGTCGGCAACCTGCTTGTCCTGCATGCCCTCGAGAAGGCCCTCGGGCATCATCGAGGAGCGGAGGAAGGCGGAGCGGCGGACCTTGTCGCGTGGGAATGGCTTGTCCTCGGCGTTGGGCTGGCGCAACACGAGCGAGCCGCCGTCGGAGCCGGCGAGCATGCCCTCGTGCACTTCCCCGTCCGTCGTCTCGACGCGGAACCTCCGGTACCCGGCCTCCATCGCCGCGTCCGGCATCAGGATGTTGCGGAGGAGGTACTCGTCCCCCTGCACGCCCGCGCCGTCGAGTGCGGGCCCGATCTTGCCGCCTTGCCCGCCCACCGAGTGGCAGACGCCACAGTTTTGGTTGAAGACGGCCTTGCCCTCCGACACCGCTCCCGACTTGGACGCGACGGCACGAAACGTGGTGAACTTGGCGGCCACGGCGGCCGCTTGGGCCTCGGTCTGGATGGGGGGGACGTCGGACGTCCGCTCGATGCGGGCGCCCTTGCCGAGCTTTCCCCAATGGGTGCCGCGCCCGTGGAAGACGAGGCCGGGGGTGGAATCGGCGGCCTCGAAGCCAGCGACCCGGCCGAGCTCGTCGGCGTCCATGGCGCGGCTCCAGACGCGAAGCTGGGCGAGGTCGCCGGCGGTGCCGCCCTGCGCATTGCTGGCGGAGAGGCGGAGGCCGGGGAGGTCGCGTGGGTCCCCGACCTTGCTGGTGCCGTCGAGCTTGCCGTTGATGAAGATGCGATAGATGCCCCTTGAGTCGCGCGTGACGGCGTAGTGCGTCCATGCGTCTGCGATGGCGGGTTGGGAGGCGACGACGACGTCCCCATGGGGCGATCCGACCCACACGCGGAAGCGGCCATCGTAGAAGTTGAGGTCAAGGCCGGGACCGCCGAGGAGCGAGTCGGCATTGCTGAGGCCGGGGTCGGGACGGAACCAGCCCTCGACGGTGAAGGGGCCGGACACGTGGATCACGTCCTCCACCCGGGCGTCTTCGGAGCCGTTGAGTCGCAGCACGGGCTTGAGGGACGAGCCCAGCTGCTGGTTCAGGTCGCGGACGAGCGCGTCGTCGGGGAGCACGGCTGCGAGCTTGTCCAGCGTGTAGCCGTCGAGATCGTCGCGGGCGATGTCGCCCGAACGGATGGCGGCGACGAGCTGGCGGGCGGAGGCGGGCGCGCCGCCGAGACGATCCACGACGGACCGGCGAAGCGAGGCGGGAAGGGAGGGCCAAAGCTGGAGCAAGGCGGGCAGTGCGTTCTCGGACCTGGACGCGGCCATCGCGGCCACGGCCTCGCGCCGAACGGCCTCGTCGCTGCTGGCGGCGAGGTTCTTGAAGACGTCGATGCGGCCGGCACCGGACTCGCGCAGGGCGCGGAGGGCGGCGGCTTGGCGGGCGGCGGCCTTGCTGGTCGTCGCGATGGTGGCGACCTCGGGCTCGAGGTCTGCGAGGCGGAAGCCGGTGGCGAGGCGGAGGAGGAGGTCGGCGTTGGCGTCGGAGGGTTGGTTCTTCCAGAGGTGGCGCGCGGCGTCGGCGAGCATGGGGAGGAGCGCCGTGGTGTCGCCGAGGCGTGCTCGTTGGTCGTGGAGGAGCTGGAGGGTGGAAGGGAGCGCCAGGGCGACCCCGAGGGCTTGCTTGGCGGCGGGGTCGTTGGAGACGGAGGCCACGAGGAGGAGCTCGTCGGTGGCCAGGGGGCGCTTCAGGGAAGGCAGCACGCCGGCAAGGGCGCGCGCGCCCTCGGGCCCGCCGCGGACCAAGGCGGCGAGGGCCACGCCCTCGGGTCCGGCCATGTCCGGGGTCACGGAGGCGAGCATGGGGCGGTGACGTTCGAGGATGACGCGGACGAGGTAGGTTTCGAAGTCGCGGAAGTATGCGGGGTTCCTGGACCAGTCGGAGGGACGCGCCTCGGTGGCGGCCGCGAGGAGGGCGCGGAGGGCGTCCTGGGCGAGGTTCATGGTCGAAAGGGCGGCGGTGCGGTCGAGAACCTTGCCGAGGGAACGCATGCCTTCCTGCCGGACGAGGCGGTCGGGGTCGGCGACGGCGGCCTTGCTGGCGGCGAGGAGTTCGTGGAGTGGGGTGAGCGGGGAATCGGCGAGGACGCGGACGGATTCCTTGCGGAGGGAACGGGAGGGGGATTGGGAGGCGAGCTGGCGCGTCTCCTTGACGGGCACGCGTGCCAGCGCTTCGAGGGCCCACAGGGCTCGCAGTCGGAAGTCATCGGGGTTTTTGGCATCGGACACGATGCGGGCGAGGGCGGGAGCGAGGGAGGTGGCCTTGCGGTCGCCGATGGCCTGCCATGCGGCGTGGGCCTCCCATGAGTTGCTGGCGGCAAGATGGCGAAGGAGTTCGCGCTCGGGGACGCGGGCGAGGTCGGGGACGCGGGTGCGATGGGGCTGGGACTGGTGTCGCACGCGCCAGATCCGGCCCCGGAGCTTGTCGCGTTCGGGGTGGTTCCTTGGGACCTCGTTGTGGGAGATGACCTGGTTGTACCAGTCATTGATGTAGAGGCAGCCGTCGGGGCCGAGGGCGAGCCCGATGGGGCGGAACCACGGGTCGCCGCTGAGGAGGAAGTCGGGGAGGTGCTCGAGTTGCCAGCCGTTGCCGTAGCGACCGGGCGAGGACGAGACGTCGCCGCGATGGAGGCGGACGGCCTGGATTTTCCGGGTGATGGGGTTGGCGACGAAGAAGACATCTCGCCATGGGCCGGGGAAGGAGTCGGAGCCCTCGCTGAAGGCGAGCCCTGACAGGCCGGTGCCGCCCATGGGCATCTCGCCGGTCTTGGGGAACGCGGGGGAGTAAGGGCGGGGGACGTCGTCGCCGCAGAGCGGGTAGGAGGCGCCTTCGAGGAAGGGCATCATGGGCCAGCCTTGGTCGTTGGCCTCCTGGATGTGCATCTCGCCGAGGCGATCGACGACGAGGCCCCAGATGTTGCAGGGGCCCCACCCAACGATCTCGAACCCGGTGCCGTCGGGACGGAAGCGGGCGAGCTTGGTGCGGTTGTAGTCGGTGACCGTGCCGTCGGTGGCGCGGACCTTGGAGCTGTTGAAGGCGCCTTGGGCGATGAGGATGCTGCGGGGGCCGGGGATGCGGGTGAACTGGTGGGGGAAGAGGTGGGAATCCTCGATGCCGAAGCCGGTGAGGAGGGGGGCGTGTTGGTCGGAGCGTCCGTCGCCGTTGGTATCGCGGTAGAGACGGATTTCGGTGCCGTACTGGGCGATGGCGCCGTCCTGGAAGGGCAGCACGCCGAGGGGCATGGCGAGGCCCTCGGCGAAGACGCGGGCCTTCTGGCGTCCGGGCGAGGTGGGGGTGTCGAAGACGAGGATGCGGTCCTTGCCGCCGCGCTCGAACAACGCGCGGGCCTCGGCGGCGGATTCGTTGGCGTCCACCGGATAGTCGAGCGCCGTGGCGGTCCAAAGGCGGCCGGCGTGGTCGAAGGCCATGGGGACGAACTTCCCGCCGTCGGGCTCGGCGGCGACCAGTTCGACCACAAAGCCTTCAGGAACGGAGAAGGTGGCCTGCTGCTCCTCGGGGGCGAGGGGGGAGGGGTGGGGCGGCTGGGGCGGGACGGAGGCGCCGTCGGGTCGTTTCCTTGGGGGAAGCTTCTCGATCGTGATGTTTCGGAAGGAGGCCTCGGCCGCGCCGCCGCCGTGGACCTGGAAGCCGATCCGCCCGCCCACGGCCGCGATCGCGGTGTCGGGCTCGTGGTAGTCCACGCCTTGGACGCCGTTGATCCATGTCGTGATGCGGCCGCCGTCGGCGCGGATGACGTATTCGTTCCAGTTGGTGCGGCGGAGCACCTTTTCCAGCGAGGGCATGTCGGACCATGCGAGGACGCGGTTGCGGCGGGACTCGTCGTAGATGGAACCCCACCACGTGGGGTCGCCGATGTCGCATTGGTACCCGGCCATCTCGGAGGAGTTGGGGACGCGGTCGGAGCGGATCTGGACGCCGGAATTGATGAAGCCGGCGCCGCCGAGGAGCTTGAACTCGAGGCGGAGGACGAAGTTGGTGTGGCGGGAGGTGGTGGCGAGGAACTCATTCTGGCGGACGGTCTCGGAGAGGGAACCGCCGACGATGGCGCCGTCGCGGACGCGCCACAGCTTGGGGTCGCCTTCCCAGCCCTCCAGCGACTTGCCATTGAAAAGGGGCACGGGCTTGGATGCCGGGGGCGGGGGCGGGGCGGCGAGGGCGAGGGCGGCAAGGAACGATGCAAGGAAGGATGCAGCAAGGAACTTCATGGAATGGACGCGTGCGAGGATGGGGCCGTGCGGCCCGCGGGCTCAAGGGCGGGGTTGAGTCCCTGATCCCCGAGCAAGCCGTCCTGGAGGGGCCGGTTCTCGCCACGCGTTGCGCCGACGGAGGGTTGAAAAGACCGGTCCGCTTGGCGTCATGACGTCATGGCGTGAGGAGAATGCCGGCCGCCCCTTGCAGGGATTGGGAGATGGATGCAGCGGGGGATTCCTGATGCCATGACGCCAAGACTCGAAGACTGCGGTCTCATGGGTACCCATCCGCCCGGACCGCGAGTTGGCACGAAGCCCGCCGCAACTCGCCTGCGTGCGGATCGCGGGCTGCGCACCTTTTCAGGCGAGGCTTGGGGTGGGTTGGGGGCGCGATGGGCGGGTGGGATGCAGCGCGGGCCTGCGCGGTGGCGGGATGACTCTCGAATCGGCCAACTGGGCCAAAGAAAGAAGCCTTGGCGCGGGATGAGGAACGCCCTCCATGAGACCGAGAGGGAGGCGACGCGCGACGTGGGCGTGGGGGTGTACTCGGCGGCCTTCAGTCCGGACGGGACGCGCGTTGCGACGTGCCACAACGATGGGGTGGTGCAAGTCTGGGAGGTGAAACCCCCGGGGATGCGCGTGGGGGGGGCATGGGACGCGGGAGGCCATGCGGCGCGCGGGTCCTTGATCGGCATGGGCTCGAACGTGGCCCTTGACGGGACGGGTTGGGGTCTGGGGACCTTGGCATGGGATGGGGGGCAGCCGTCGTCGTTCGAGGAATGGGACGTCGAGCACGGGGGGTGAGGATCCGGCGGGACCGGTTACCGGGGCCGGCGCGGGGGCTGGAGTGGCTGGGTGGCCCGCGAGCGGGCTTCATGATCGCGGCCTCGCGCCATGGGTATCGCCTCAAAGGACCGGGGGCGGACCGTGTGGCCGGGGGGCTATCTTCGGACTCGGAGGACGACGTCGGGCTCGGCGGCGGATCCGGTCTTGGAGCGTTGGGGCGGGCGGGCGTCGTCGTCCTTGCGGTCCTTGCCGATGCTATGGAGGGAATAGCCTGGGCTGGAGGGCTTGTAGCGGATGGGCTTGCTGTCGAAGGGGTCAAGGGGGACGGACGCGATGAAGTCGGGAACGAGGTTCCCGAGGGTTTGGGGGAGGCGGCCGTCGTGGGCGAGGCGGAAACGTTCGATGGCGAACATGGCGGCGGCGATGCGGAGACGAGCGAGGGATTCGCCGTCTTGGCTGGCGAAGCCATCCATGGAAGGGAGGATCATGCGGCTCTTCATGCGTCCCCGGGTCCATGCAGGCAATCCGGCATCCTCGTTGGCGGGCTGGAACAGGCTGGCGACGGAGGGTGGGGCGTCGATGGGCTGGGGCCATGGGAGGCTGGAGGCCGCGATCATGCGTTCCAGCTGGGCGAGGTGGAATCGTTCGTCGGCCGCGTTGAGGCCGGTCGCCGAGTAGAGGGCGAGGAAGGCGGCGGCGGCGAGTTGCTGTCCCGTGGAGCCCGTGCCGGGCGCGGCCATGCCCATGGCCATGCCTTGGGCGGCCGGGCTGCCACGAAAGATCTCGCGTTGGAGGCACATCTCGCCGAGGAGCGCGCCCATGATGCGGTTGGTGGTCGCGAGGGACTCGACCTTGCGTTGCATGGGACGGAGCGATTCCTCGGGCAACGGCGTGACGGAGAGGACGTCGGAGGCGGCGTGGAGGGTGATGTGAAGGGCGGCGGCGGCAACGAGCTGGGAGATCATGAGGGGCTCGGGCAGGAGGGATTCGTACACGAGCAAGCCGTCGGAGATGGCCAGGGCGGCGTCGTGGGGTCGGAGCTCCTCGGCGGCGACGAGTGCGCGCAGGGCGCAGGCTTGGGCGAGCCGCTTGGTGGGCGAAAGATGGGGGAGAAGGGTCTTGAGGCCGCCCCGGAGGTCCACGGGGAAGCGGGAGAGCTTCCTGCCGCGAGCACGTTCCATGGCGGCCCATGCCTCGGGCATCCCGTCCACGAGCTTCTTCCATTGGGCGAGGTCGTCGGGGGGCACGGGTTGAGGCGGGCCGGGCAGCGGGGAACGTTCGTGGAGCCATGGGTAGCGGCCGTGGAAGTAGGGGTAGTTGGTGGCCTTGGGGCCGGGCCCGCGCACGGCGCCGGCGGCGTCAAGGATGGGCAGGGCCATGTTTTCGCCGGGCGGCAGCTGGGCGTACCAGCGGTTGAGTTGGTCGGGCGTGGTGGGAAGTCCCTTGGCGGCGAGCGACGCGAGGATGTCATGGCTACCGGAGGTATCGTGCCATGCCTTGATGGCGAGGGGCAGGGCGAGCAACAGGGGGAGAAACCAACCCAGCCGACGCCATGGGCGACGCGCGGCGTGCATGGGCGTGGGCGTGGGCTCGTGGAGAGGTTCCGTCATGGGTTGGGTGGTCGGGGGTGAGGTGCGTCCTGAGGTGCCGGGGCTGCGAGCGGGAACACAGGGCCATCGGGGACGCCGTTGGATGGGACGGGCGGGGAGCCAGCAGGGGAATTGGAGTGGGCGTCCAGCACCGGGGACCTGTTGCCCGTGTTGAAACGGAAGGGACCGGAGAGCGCCTCCTGCGAGAGGACGGGCATGAGGAGGGGAGGGGACGTCACGATGGGGCGAGGTTTCAATGGGCGAAGGAGGGCGTGCAATGCTGGAGTTGCGTTCCTGATCCCCGAGGAGGTCGTTGCCCAGGACTCGGTTCCTGCCTCGCGCGGTGCCACGGGATTTCCTCTTCAGCAACAGGATGATCCCGTTGCGCGCCCCGGCCGCACCATGGTTTACCGGCTCCATGTGACTTTGTGTGGGTGATTGGGTGTTGGAACCTTCGGTTTTCGGAGGCCAAAGGCGCGAATGTCCGCCCCGGGTGACCCGCTG
>CAIYFP010000337.1 GCA_903925515.1 uncultured Verrucomicrobiota bacterium | reverse complement strand
GCAAGACGAGGAGTGAGCGAGGCGCGGGCCAGCTCGAGGCCCGTAACGAGCGAAGGACGAAGCTCTTGCGAAAGAAGATCAAGCAAGCACGACCGACCCAACTGAATCGTTCCGGCTAAGGGATGCGGCATGCGTGCGGACCTTTGCGGACGGGTCCCTGGACTTCAGGCGGGTCACCGTGGATTCCTAACTCGCCTCCGTGACGGTTGACTTCCTCCGACAAAGGCTGCTGGCCCAACGGCAGAGCTTAACCTTCGAGACGGTGATGTCGCATCCCGGCAAGGTGGCGATGCTCGCCAAGGTGCAGGCGGCCAGGCATCGGACCTATCTCCATGACGTCGCGACCGACGATCCGGCCATCCATCATGTCTCCCGGGTGCGACACCGGGTTAGGCTGGGCGGGCACGGAGTGCCGGAGGATCGCATCGAGTCACGCTACCATCGGTGCTTGGCCTTGTTGCCCGAATCCCTTCCAACAGCCGGGATGAGGAGGGTGGCAAGGGGCTTGGGCCAAGGAACATGAACTGAAGCCCAGTCCTGGCTGCTTGAGAAGCGGGAGCGACTGCGTTCGTGGCGCGCACGGCCCGGACGCAACGCGCCATGGTGTCAACGCCGTCCATGTGAGGAGCCAAGGGTTAATGACAAAAGGGGTGTACGATTCGGCGGGATCAGTCGTGCCGGCTCGATCTGCTTCCGCAAGTCGCTCGTGCTTCGCTTGTCCTTCGCTCGGCAAGGTCTTGGCGCTGGCCCGCGCCTTGCTCACTCGTCGGGGTGCGGAAACATCTGCTTGGCGATCCCTTCCCGCACCGCTGCATCGTCCCGGCCATGAGGGCGGGCCTGGGTTAAGGGCGACGACGGGCAGCCCCAAGCAGGGCAAGGACACCCACGGCACCCAATGCGATGGCCCCGGGCTCGGGCACGGCAACGATTTGGCCCCGGATTTCCCCGCCAGGGAAGGCGGAGGTATGGATGTTCACATAGGTGGAGCCGGCTTGCATCCAGCCCTGCTGCTCGGTGGTGAGGATGGCGGTCGTGCCGCTGAGGAGTCCCGCGCTGGTGCCGTTGGGGGAATTGGCAAGCCCCGAGAGCACGCCGGCGTTGAACCCCGGGAAGGCGGTTGCACTGCCGTGGATGTGAGCGGCCGAGAAGGTCCCGGTGAGTCCCGAGTACGAGATGTTGTACGAAACTGACCCGTCGAGGTTGAGCGTGAGCAACCCAATCCCCGTGGCGGAGCTGGTGCTGCCGGTGCCGACCTCCTGGGCGGAATTCAGGCCTACAGAAAACTGGGTCTGCGCGGAGGCAACCGGAATGGCCCCAATCACGAGGCCGATCGACAGGATGTTTTTCATGGTCAGGTATTCATGGAGTGATTTGTGCATGGCTATTGGGCGTTCATGCACCGTCGGCCCGTGGAGGTCAATGTCGAAAACTTTCCCGTCGCGATTAGGCGATCACCACCGAGGGACCCGGGGTGCGATGAGGCATGACCTCTCCCAGGCCGGGACCAGTCGATCGGGTCGGTTGTGTTTGCTCGATCCGCTTCGACCATTCCCTCGTCCTTCGCTCGTTACGGCCTTTTACCGGCGCGCGCCCTGCTTGCTCCTCGGCTTGCGGAGGCATGGGCTTTGCCATGATTTCCCTTCCTGCCGAATTGTCCCGGCGAAGGCTGGGCCATGGCACGATACCGGGCGGCGCCGGTGCCATGGACGCCAGCGGCGGCAGCGGACCCGGTTGTCGCCCCTCCGGAGGGTGGCGATGAAGCGGGATTGGCACCGGTGGCATGAGTGCGTCAGCCACCGGCTGCCTGATGCGAACGCCGAGGTCTCGGGAACCAGCAACGGAGTGAGGGTGACAACGCACGCTGCCCCATGTTGTGGGAGCGATGCCGACAGCAGCCGAGTTTTATGCGTCATGTCCTCGGCAGCGGCGAGATGCCGGCGGGTCAAAAACGAGGATCGCCATCATGGCTTTCCATGCCGATTCCTGACTTGCAGGGGGCGTGCCCCCCGCGCGGATGCCGCATGAACGCCCGGGAGCGCAGCCATCCCGACCGAGATCCCATGGGTCGGCGCCCGGGGACGGGCGCGGTCCAAGGCCACGCTCAAAACATCCGTTCCATCCGCCCCGGTTGGCGAGCCGGGCTCCAATAGGAGGCGAGGCGCGGGTCGATCCGGTCGTGTAGCGGGCGTCGGCCCGCCCAGCGAAGGCACCAACCCAACGGCCACATCACCAGCACGAACACGACCGTGAGCAACACCACCCCGGTGACGCGCCCGACCTGATGGCCGGTCCAGCGAACGCCCCGGTACCAGCGCCGGAACCACCTGGGGCGCGCCCATGCGAGGCCAGCCATGATGAACGCCACCGCGCCCGCGCCCGCCGCGATCGCCCATGGCCAATGCCCGCGCCATGCCCCCAGCACGAAAAGCAACGTCAAAGCCGCCACCGACGACATCGTGAGATTGCGCCAGTCCCGGACGTTCTCGCTGAATCGAAGTCGCGTCCTCATGGGTTGGGTCCTGGGTTCAATCGCGACCGGGCTCGAACACCTGGGGCACGGGCGCGGGCTGGCGTGACCGTTGCAGCACCCGGTTCCCGATCACAAGGCGGTCCATCGCCGTGTTGACGAAGCATCGGTAGGCGTCCTCGGGGGTGCACACCACGGGTTCGCCCCGCACGTTGAACGACGTGTTCACCAGCGCCGGACAGCCCGTGCGCGCGTGCCATGCCTCCAGCAAACGGCGGAAGCGTGGGTTGGTTTCCCGGTCCACCGTCTGGATGCGGGCCGACCAATCCACGTGCGTGATGGCCGGCAACGTCGAGCGAACCCGGCGAACGCGTTCCGACAAGTCCTCCCCGCCCACCGCGCCCGGGGCCAAGCCCGAGGCGTCGGCCCGACGCCATGCCTCGCGCACGGGCGCCACCAGCAGCATGTAGGGCGATTCGCCCTGCAACTCGAACCACGCCGCCGCATGCTCCGCCAGCACGGCGGGGGCGAACGGGCGAAATGACTCGCGAAACTTCACGCGGAGGTTCATGCGCGCCTGCATGTCCGCCGAGCGCGGGTCGCCGAGGATCGACCGGTTGCCCAACGCACGCGGCCCAAACTCCATGCGCCCATGAAACCAGCCCACCACCTCGCCCGCGTCCAGCCATGCCGCCGTGCGGTGGAACAACTCCTCGTCCGCCATCCGATCATGAACCGCGCCCATGCGGTCGAGGACGGCGGCGATTTCCGCGTCGTCGTGCTCCGGGCCGAGGCAGGCGCCGAGCATGGCGTCGCGCCCGCCGGGCGAGGGCCTTGGGTTTTGGGCGTGGAGATGCCATGCGGCGAGGGCGGCGCCGAGCGCCCCGCCGGCGTCGCCCGCAGCCGGTTGCACCCACACCTTCTCGAACGGTCCCTCGCGCAGGATGCGCCCGTTGGCCACGCAGTTCAGCGTCACGCCGCCCGCGAGCGCAAGGTGGCGTTCGCCGGTTTGTTCGTGCGCCCTTCGCGCGAGGCGCAGCATGACGTCCTCGGTGACCACCTGGATCGATCGCGCAAGGTCGGCATGGCGGGCCGTGATGCGATCGTCGGGATGCCGCGGCGGCCCGCCAAGCAGCGCGTCGAAACGCTCGTTCGTCAGCCGTTTACCCCGAAGGAAGTCGAAGAACTCAAGGTTCAGCCGGAACGACCCGTCGGCGCGCAGGTCGATGAGGCGGTCACGGATCACCTGCTCGAACGTCGGCCTCCCGTAGGGTGCAAGGCCCATGAGCTTGTACTCGCCCGAGTTCACCCGGAACCCGCAATGGGCCGTGAACGCCGAGTACAACAACCCCAGCGAATGCGGGAACCGAAGCTCCTCCACCGCCCGCAGGCCCGCGCCCGAGCCATGCCACAGCGTCGTGGTCGCGTACTCGCCCACGCCATCGACGGCGAGCACGGCGGCGGAGTCAAAGGGCGATGGATAGAAGGCCGAGGCCGCGTGGGCCTGATGATGCTCCGTGAACAAGACGGGCACGGACTCCGGCAAGCCTCCCAGCTCCAGCCGGACCGAGGCGCGTTGGTCCAGCTTCTCGGACAACCAGCCCGGCGCGAACCGCACGAACGTCCCGAGCCCACAAGGGACGAGCCCCAGCACCGTCTCGAGGAAGCGCGCGAACTTCGGGATGGGCTTGTCATAAAAGACCACCGCGTCGGGCCAACGTGCTTCCAGCCCCGCGCGAGCAAGGCAGAACCGCGCTGCATTCAAGGGAAACGAGTCCTCGTTCTTCCTCCGCGTGAACCGTTCCTCCTGCGCCGCCGCCACGACCTTGCCGTCCACGACGATGGCCGCTGCCGAGTCGTGATAGTAGGCCGAGATGCCGAGGATGGATTGCATGGGGCGGCCGGGCGGGTTGCGCCGCTACATGAACGGGTACATGAACGGCGCAAGGGCCGAGCTGGAGCTGAAGACGATGATCGCGCCCAGCAGCAACAGCACCGCCACGACCGGGAGCAGCCACCACTTCTTCTCCCGGCGGAGGAAGACCATGAACTCCTTGAACGCCTGCCACATGGCCATGCCTTCCTCTCAGGCCCCGCCGGCGAGCGAGCGATACCGCGCCACGCGCCCCGGATCGACCTCGCTCACCAGGAACTCCGGCGCTCGCAGCTCCTTGCCCATGAACACCCGCGTGTTTCGGTGTTCCATCCGGCTTTCCACCGCGCGGCTCCCGCTCACGTGGATCTCCCGCGCGCCGGTCCGGGCGAGCACCTTCTGCACGTTGTGCTCCCGGATGCCCCCTCCGGGCATCACGACGATGCGGCCCGCCGCCCGCCCCATGAGATCCGCGATCGCATCCACCCCCTCCCAGACCGTCGCCTCGCCCCCCGACGTCAGCACCCGGTCCACGCCCAGCCGCACCAGTGCCTCCAGCGCCTCGCCGAGGTCGCGGGTCATGTCGATGGCCCGGTGAAACGTGACCGGCAACGGCCGGGCAAGGGCGACCAGCCGGGCCGTCCTTTCCTCGTCCACCGTTCCGTCCGGCCGAAGCAACCCAAGCACGATCCCGTTCGCGCCGGCCTCCTTGGCCGCCACGACGTCGTGCCGCATCACGTCGAGTTCGTCGTCCGAATGGCAGAAGTCGCCGCCGCGTGGGCGGATCATGACGTTCATCGGCAGGTCCACGGCGGCGCGCATGGCCTTGAGGAGCCCAATGCTTGGGGTGGTGCCGCCCTCGAAGAGGTTCTGGCATACCTCGAGCCGGTCCGCCCCGCCCGCCCGCGCAGCCCTTGCCGACGCGACGGAATCCACAAGCACCTCGATCAAAACACCCGCTGACATGGGCTCAGCTTATCCTGTCGCGTGCCCGGATGGAACACCGCGCATGCCCTCTGGTGTCGCGCAGGGCCGGAAAATCCGGGTCGGGCTCTGGCCATGGCGCTTCCGTGGCCCATCGTGTCGGTCGCATGCAAAGCCAATCCAAGCACCGGTCATGCCCTGCGCTGGGCACCGACATGGAACCCCAGGAATGCGGCGAGCGCCGCAACGCGAGCATCGCCTGCACGGCCGACTGCCCGTTCAACCCGTTCACGGTGGCCAACCGCGAGCATCTCCACGCCCTCGAGCGCAGGGTCAACGCGACGTCGATCCCTGTCGGGCTCGATTTGCCGGACACGATCGTCCGCATCCACCTGCACTGGCCGGGCGAGCAAGTGGCCAACCCGGGCGGGCATGCCGCCTATCTCATGCAGCAGGCCCTGCACGTGGAGCGAGACGCGGAAGGAAAGACCCGTGCGGCCCGTTGGATTGAGGCGGGGTTGCCCGGGCTGGAGACGAACGACGAGAAAGCCTTGTTCCGGTTCATCGCGCGGATGCGGATGGCGGTCATGGAGACCCGCCGCGTGATGGACCAGGACTGCGTCGAGGTGGTGGACCTGCTTCGGCCCGACCAAGGGCCGTTCATCCTGATGGATCCGGAGCATTGGCGCACGGCGGTGCGCTACGGCGTCTCGTTGGCGCGTGTGTACGAGCTTCCTCACTTCCACCGATGCGCCGGGAGGGCGTTTCCCCTCCTTCATTTCCATGGGCTCGAGCCTGTCTGGGCCGTCCGGGAAGTGGCACGGCACCTCGGCTGGAAACCCTCGGGGATGACGATCGGGGACTGGCTGATGGCCAACCAGATGGACTTCCTGCGCTCATGGCTCCAGACGTGGAAGGCATGCGAATTCGATGCCTTCCAAGCCCACCCGCTCCGGAACTGCTGGGCGGTGTACGAGTTGCATGACCCGGCCGACGAATGCATCGCCGCCATCCATGCACGGCGCTGGGTCCGCCACGGGAAGTTCCCGTCGGGGACCCCGAAGGGCCCGGCAAGGTCGTTCTTCGACTGGTTCGACCCTTGCCCCGGCAACCCGACCCGCGCCCGCCTCCTCGCGCGCATCTACGTGGGCGAGCGCCAGTGGGTGATTCATTCCGCCTCCGAGGCCATCTTCGCGGAGGCGCGCCGGCAGTTTGAGCAGGCGCTGGGCGACCGCGTGGAGCTTGCCCACGAGGAAACCGTGGAAATCGAAGGGCTCCCACAGCCGCCGGCCACGCCCGACGCCGCCGCCCTCGTCGCTCCTTCCGTTCGCGACTCGGCGGGCGATGCGATTCGACCGCCTGGATACGTGTTCGCCTTCGATGCGTTGGGCCATTGGATCGACGGCGACGATTCCAGGTCCATGTTGCGGCGGCTGGCGGAAGATCCCACCCGGCTGCTCGACGGCAAGTCGCCGCGGCAGGCTGCCCTAGACCCCGCCCTCCGCACGCGACTCATCCTGATGCTCAAGTCCACCGTGCGCGGCCTCGACCACCGCCATCTCGAGAAGGGCACCGTGTACGACAGCGACTGGCTGCTTCGCGAGCTGGGCGCCGAGGAACTCATCCTCCCTGCCCCGCCCGTCCGGCTGCCTCCCATGGAGTTCTCCAGCCATGAGGCCTCCTACCAATAACGGCCGTAGCGAGGGTGCTGCCTGCCGCAGGGCCTGCTGGCTCAGCCCGCCTTGCAGTTGTTGACGTTCGCAAACTTCCGCGGGCGCATCCGCCCTACACGGGCACGCAACATTCAAGGCGGCGGGGGGTCTGGGCCCGCACGGTCGCGATTTGCGGCATAAGCCGTCGTGGCCCATGCATGACCCTCCCGCCTCGCCACGCGGGGCGGCGGTCTTCCCCCCCCGAGGACTCCCAAGCCCGAGCCGGATCGATTCGATCGGGCGCGAAGTGATTGCGAAGCAGATGTTTCGGCAAGCCGAGGAGTGAGCGCGGCGCGGGCCGGTACGGGGCCCGTAGCGAGCGAAGGACGAGGCTCTCGCGAGAGAAAAACCCCCGCAAGCACGACCGACCCCATGGCATCGTCCGGCTTAGCCGGATCGATTCAGTTGGGAGGGAAGTGATTGCGAAGCAGATGCTTGTGCAAGCCGAGG
>CAIYFP010000336.1 GCA_903925515.1 uncultured Verrucomicrobiota bacterium | reverse complement strand
TGGCGCGCCTGACGAACGGGCTGGCGACGGGCACGCTCGACTTCCAATCGTTCGCGGAGACGGTATTCCAGTTCCGGGTGACGCCGGACCTGATCGGGCTGGGGCTGGTGTTCGCGGTGTGCATCGGGCTGGCGGGAAGCCTGTTGCCGGCGCTGCGTGCGGCGCGGACGCCCGTGATTTCGGCATTGAAGAGCGCATGAACCAAGACCCCCTGGAACGACTTCGGATCGCCTCGCAGGCAAAGCGACGGCGCGGCGGGCCGCTGGGCTGGATCCTCGCGGCCGTGGTTCTCGTGCTGGGCGGCGTCGCATGGCTGTCCATCCCGCGGGCAGGCGACGACGTCCGCACCGCGACCTCGTCGAAGGACCTCCGGATGAAGTCCGGCACGAACGCGTCGGCGCAAGGCAAGGCATCGGGCGGGGCGCCGGGAATGGGAATGGGCGCCGCGTCGGGCGAGGCGGCAGCCGGGCGCGTGGAGGGGTCGGTGCTGACGGCACAGGGCTACATCGTGGCAAGGGAGCGGATCGAGCTGAGCCCTCGCTTCATGGGGGTGGTCAAGTGGATCGGGGTGAGGAAGGGCGACGCGGTGACGAACGGGCAGGTGGTGGTGCGGCTGGACGGGTCCGAGTACGAGGCCCGGCTCGCGGAGAACGACGGCCAGTTGGCGGTGGCGCGCGTGGCGGTCGAGAAGGCGACGTTCGACGTCCGCCGGGCGACGGAGCTGGTGAGGAACCAAGTCGAGATGCAGAAGGCCTTGGACGACGCGCGCCTCGCGTTGGCGTCGGCCGAGGCGACCGTGAAGCAGGTGGAGGGAGCGCGCCGCCTGCTGGAGACATGGGTCGGCTGGTGCACGATCCGGTCCCCGGTGAACGGCGTGGTGCTGGAACGGATGGTGGACGGGGACGAGCTCGTGACGCCGCAGTCGTTCGGGAGCGGTCGCGGGCCCTCGACGTCGTTGCTGGCGGTGGCAGACCTGACGGACTTGCAGGTGGAGGTGGACCTTGGGGAGTCCGACCTTGCGAAGGTGCGTCTGGGACAGCGTTGCGTGGTGACGCCGCAGGCCTATCGGGACCGTCGCTACGAGGCGGTGGTGGCGGAGATCGCGCCCGAGGCGAGCCGGCAGAAGGGGACGTTGCAGGTGAAGGTGAAGATCGCGAGGCCGGACAAGTACCTGACGCCGGAGCTGAGCGCAGACGTTGATTTTGTGGGAGGAGCGGCAGGCCGATGACGAGGAGATTGGAATGGTTCCGAAGGGAGTTGTTGCCGTGGTGCATGGCATGGCTCGCGGCGGCGTCCTGCGAGGGGAGAGCGGATTGGCGACCGACGGTCTCGACGTACCGGGGCGAGTTTCACCGGTTCTCCCCTGTCGTGCCCGGGCGAGAGGGGGGGGAGGGAGCATGGACGGTGCACGAGGTGAGCCGCAACATGGTGGAATGGTCGAACGCGGGCGTGGCGTTGCCGGGCGAGCCCATGGGAAGGGTGCTCGGTGCATGCGCGACGGAGGCGCGGGCGGAATCCGCAGGGGGTGGAAGGAAGTCCAGGGGATCACACGCGGTCATGGCCTTGGTGGAATCGGGTGGCCAAGGGGCGGCATTGTGCCTCTTCCGTTCGGAGGACGGGCGTCGTTACGAGCGGCATGCAGGCAACCCGGTCTTGAAGGTGGCCGGCGCATCGGGCGCGGCGCCGACCATCGTCTGGGATGCCTCGTCGTCGCGTTGGGTGTTGGGCATGCCGGTTCGCGATGCCCGCGGCGCGGGCCTGCAACTCCATGGCTCGACCAACCTCGTGAACTGGTCGGTCCTGGGGAGGGTGGATGGCGATCATGACGGCGGAGGCTTGGCCGAGCTGCCGGTGCGCGGCAGCAAGGGCGCCACGGCGCTGGTGCTGGCGGACTCGGGCGGGCGGTTGGTTGCGGGAAGCATTCATGAAGGCTCGTTCGTCCCGGACATGCCCCGGCTTGCTGCGGGACATGGAGACCTGCATTGGGAGTTCCCACCCGTCCCCGGGGTGCGGATGCCCGACGCGCGTCGGTTGGCAGTCGCAAGGGGGCGGGGAGGCCTTGGTTGGGAGGGTGCGCTGCCATGGCAGGTTTCGCTGGAGCAAGACGGGGCCGCTTCAAGGATCATCTGGGAACCGGCCGTGGAGGCGGAGGCGCTTCGGGTGCGAACGAGGCTCATGGAGGTTGCGCGCCTTTCCAAGGCAGGGACGAACGAGCTCGTCGCCACGTTGCCCGAGCAGTTCGAGCTGAGGCTTGAGCTGCCCGACACCCCACACCTCCGCATGACGCTGCGGATCGGCTCGGACCACGTGCGGTTTTCCGTCCCGGACAAGATGCTGGTGCTGAACGGGACCACGAACCTCTTGGGGCCGATGAGCGACATGGGCCGATGGGTGATCCGCCGGGTCCCGGGGCGGCTTGACCTCATGGTGTCCGAGGGGCGGTTCAGGGCGTCCGTCCCGTCCATCAAGGTCGGCGCGCCCGGCCGCATCGTTGTCGAGCGACCAGGCGGATGGTGGCTTCGGTTCCCCTACTTCGCGCTTCACGAGCTTCGCAAGCCAACCCCATCCCAGGCACCCGCCCAAGACCCATGAACACCCGCGAATCCGTCCCGCCCCTCTGGCAAGTCACCCGCCACCTCGCCGACGTCGCCTCGGGACGCTCCGCACCCGACCTCGTTTTGGCCGGAGCAAGGGTGTTGTCCGCGTACACGGAACGGTTCCTCGGCGAGCGAGAGGTTTGGATTGCGCGGGGTCGCATCGCGGCGGTGCGCCCCGCCGGGGAGGCGCGCCGGCTGGGCCATGGGACCGTCGTGGAGGACATGCACGGGGGCATCCTCGCGCCGGGCCTCGTGGACCCGCACGTCCATGTGGAGTCCTCCATGATGACCGTGTGCGCCTACGCCGAGGCGGCGCTGCTGAACGGCACGACGACGTTGTTCTGCGACAGCCACGAGATCGGGAACGTGTGCGACGTCGCGGGGATCGAGTGGATGCTCGAGGACGCCCGTCAGGCGCCCCTGAACGTGTTCCTCACCGTGCCCAGCACCGTCCCCGCCACCAATCCCGGGCTGGAGACGGCCGGCGGGGACCTCACCCCGGTGAAGGCGGGCGGGTTGTTTGATCGTTGGCCGGAGGCCGTGGCACTGGGCGAAAAGATGGACTTCATCCCGGTGGCACGGGGTGATGCGCGAAGCCACGGGCTGATTGCGGAGGCGTTGAAGCGGGGCCGGCCGGTATGCGGGCACGTCTATGGACGCGAGTTCGTCGCGGCCTATGCCGCAAGCGGCGTCACCGACACCCATGAGGCCATCGACCGGGACATTGCGTCGGACTTCCTGGATGCCGGCATGTGGGTGTTCCTCCGCGGGGGCAACCCGGCGACGCCATGGCACTCGCTGCCGCTGGCGATCAAGGCCGTGACGGAGCTCGGGGCAAACCCGAAGAGGGTCTGCGTCTGCACGGACGACCGGGACGCGGACGACCTGTTCCTGTTCGGGTTGGACTGGGTGGTGCGCGAGGCAATTGCGGCGGGCATCCGCCCGGAGACGGCGTGGAGCATGGGATCGCTTCATCCTGCCACCCGGTACGCGATGGACGCGGAGCTCGGCGCGCTCGGTCATTCGCGCCGGGCGGACATCGTGTTGCTGGACGACGGGATGAAGGTCCGGGGGACATGGTACGGGGGCCGTTGCATGGTCCGGGACGGCCGGGTGACGACCGAGCTGGAGGCGCAGTTGGAGGGCAATCGATACCGCTACCCGAGGGCCGCCTGCGAGACGGTGCGCGTGCCTGACGGGGTGCCCCTGCTGCCCCCCGCTCCCCGGCTTGACGTGGAGGCCAACGTCATCCGCGTCGCGTTGCCCGGCATCCTGACCTTCCATGAACGCCTCCCCTTGAGGGGCGGCCTCTCATGGGCCGAGCAACTTGCCGGGCGGGACCTTTGCTTCGTCACCGTGGTGGAAAGACATCATGGGTCGGGCCGGGCCGGGCATGGGCTCCTGCAAGGCCTCGGGCTGAAATCGGGCGCGGTGGGAAGCTCGGTCGGGCACGACGCCCACAACATCCTCCTCGCGGGCACGAACGAACGCGACATGAGGCTGGCGCTGGATGCACTTCGACGTTCGCAAGGCGGGGTGGTTGTGGTGGACGAGGGCGAGGTGAAGGCGCACCTGCCGCTCCCCGTCGCCGGCCTCATGTCGGACGCCCGGGCCGGGGAGGTCCGCCGTCAAACCGTCGAGCTGAAGAAGGCGTGGGACGCGACGGGCTGCATCCTTCCCTACATGGGCTTCAACCTGATCCCGCTGTCCGTCATCCCGGAGCTGCGCATCACGGACCGCGGGCTGGTGCATGTGCACCGCATGGAAATCATCCCGCTCTGGGACGACGCCCCGCCGGCAAACGGGACGCCCCGGCCTAGCTGATCGGTCCGCGCGGCCGGCGCACGACGACCTCCTGCGGGGAACGGTTCTTGGCGATCATGTGGGCGGGCAGGATCCCGCGCCATGTGACGCCCGGATAAACGCGGGAGCCCTTCCCGAGGATGGAGCCCGGGTTGAGGACCACGTTGCCTCCCACCTCCGCGCCATCCCCAACCAACGCGCCGAGCATCCGCAACCCCGTGTCAATGCAACGTCCGTCCATCTCGACCCACACGTTGTCGCGCGAGAGCTTGAGGTTGGAGACCACCGCCCCTGCCCCAAGGTGCGCCCTGTGCCCGAGGATCGAGTCGCCCACGTAGTTGAGGTGGGCCACCTCGGCCCCGTTGAACAAGAGCGAGTTCTTCACCTCGCACGAATGCCCCACCGTGCACTCATCCCCAATGATCACGCCGTCCCGGATGAACGCGCCATGACGGATCCGGCAATTCCTCCCGATGATGGCGGGACCCATGATCATGGCCCCGTGCTCCACGACGGTGCCCTCCCCGATGAAGACGTCCGATCCCACGTAGGCGGACCCGACGACCCGATGAAGCTGCACGGGGCGCAGGTGCGCGGAAAGGTAGGTTCCAATTCTCCCGATGGCCTCCCACGGAAACTCCGTCCCGGCAAAGAGGTCGCCATGCGCGGTCTGCCCCAGATCGAACAAGTCCCCCGTGGAATACAGCATGCGGCGAGGCTAGGGAGGACTCGTTTGCCGGCAATCCTGAACACGCGAGCGGGGTGCCATCGCCATGTCCCGGTCGGGTTTCCACCCACGCCCAACCGCCATCCCGGCCCGCCCTCTCCCCGGGCCCGCCAACCGCATGGCCCGGCGGGACCAAAATGCCCCTTGCGACGCGAGGGACACGACAGCATAAATCGCCGGTCTAAAAACTGACGCGCCTATGGCTGAAATTGCAAATCGCTACCCCCAGAACGTCACCGGCAAGTACTTCGTCGATAACCAGTGCATCGACTGCGACCTCTGCCGCGAGACGGCCCCGAAGAACTTCGGCCGGTACGAGGAGGGCGGCTATTCCTACGTCTTCAACCAACCCACCTCCCCCGAGGAGGAGGCCCAATGCCAGGAGGCCATGGCGGGTTGCCCCGTCGAGGCCATCGGCAACAACGGCTAGGTCGCCAGCCCAGCGTCTTTCCCGGCGCCGCCCCAGGGCGCCGCGTCGCAAGCATGGTGCCCTGCCGGTTAAGGCCCGGCCCCATCGCCCGTATCGGTTCGGTTGGGAGGAAAGGGATTGCGAATTCGATGCTTCCGCAGGCTGCGGAGCCGGCAAGAAGCGGGCCGGTGCCAGCTCCTCAACGAGCGAACGGCGAAGCTCTTGCGAAAGAAGATCCAGCAAGCACGACCGATCCAACTGAATCGATCCGGCCAAGGCTCATCCCGACGGCGCCCGTCGATGTGTCCAACGGGCGGACCGGCCCCGGGGATGATTCTGGCCTAACTGGACAGATGCCGCCGGGCCGATAGGGTTCGGTCATGCGCAAACATCCTTGGCAGCTCCAGGAGGCAAAGAACCAATTCAGCCTGCTGGTGGACAAGGCCCTGTCCGAGGGGCCGCAGACGGTGACCCGCCATGGACGACCCGCGGTCGTTGTCGTCTCGATTGCGGACTATCAAAAAAGATCCCGGCCC
>CAIYFP010000335.1 GCA_903925515.1 uncultured Verrucomicrobiota bacterium | reverse complement strand
ATGTCCACGAACGCGGCCTTCAGGTTGTCCTCGAGGTTCTTCACCTTGCCCTTGTAGATGGACCCCACCAGCCGCGCGTCGTTCGTGCGCTCCACCGTGAACTCCTCCAGCCGCCCATCCTCGAGGACCGCCACGCGGCTCTCCAGCGGCTCCGCGTTGATGATGACCTCCTTCGACACCTTCCGCTCCGGCTCCTCCAACTCCCGGACCCTCCGAGCCCCATCCTTCGCCGGCATCCTCGCGCGGTCACCCGCCCCCCGCCGCCGATCCTCCCGCTCCCCTCGTTCCTCGTCGTCACGACCCGATGCGCGATCGTCTTGTCCCCGCTCCTCTTCACCCCCCCCCCGGCGCCCGCTTCTCCGGCACGACCACGACGACGCGACCGACGTCCGCGACCGCCGCGACCCCGGCGCCCGGGCTCGCCCTCGCGTTCCCGGTCCTCCCGCTCCTCGCGGTCCTCGTCGCGCCCATCGTCTTCGCCGGCACGCTCCACGCCGTCCTCTCGCTCACCCCGCTCACCGCGCTCGTCCCGTTCATCACGGGCCGGGTGCCCCTCCCGCCCCTCCCGTTCGCCGCGATCCTCGTCCTGTTCGTCGATGGGTCGGCGGAAGGACTGGTCGCGGCCCGAGGCGGTGTAGTCGGGCTCGGGCTCATGCGAGGCATCCTCCGGAAGCCCCGCCGCAAGGTTCTCCGCCCGCCGGATCTCCTCCTCCAGCCGGCGCCTGTCTCGACGTTCCTCGGCGCGCGCATCCTCCGGCGTGGCCGACACGACGGGACGAGCGGGGTCGGGGGTGGGACGGCGGCCGGGGCGCGTCGCAAGGCCGCCGGTGGGCTTGAACGTCGCGCCGCCGCGACCCTTCTTGAAGACTTGATAGCTCATGGTATGAAAGCTCGGGGTTTCAGTAGTTCCTGCGGTTCTGGTGAATGTTCTGGAGAATGCCGACGGCGAGGAGCGAACACACCACGGACGTGCCACCCGCAGACAACAGGGGCAATGGGATGCCCGTGACGGGCATCAGGCGGATGTTCATCCCCACGTTGACGAAGACATGGGTGAAAAGGAGGGCCACAACGCCCGACGCAAGGATGCGCCCAAGGCGATCCCGGGCCTGCCCGGCGATCTTGATGCCGGAAAACAGGACGGTGCCATACAACGCCAGCACCACGGCCGAGCCCACGAAGCCCGTTTCCTCGGCGATCACCGAGAAGATGAAGTCGTTGTGGGCCACCGCCCGCGGCAGGTAGCCAAGGGCTCCTTGCGTCCCGTGGCGCCACCCCTTGCCCCACATCCCACCCGAACCCACCGAGATCAACGCCTGGTCCACGTTGTAGCTCTTGTTGGCCTTCTCGGCACGGGCGGCAACCCGCTGCGCCTCCGTGGCCCCGGGGTCCGAAAAGTCCATGTTGAAGTACACCAGCAGGCGATGCCTCTGGTAGTCCTCCAGCGGAACCACGCGCCACCGGGCGGGAACGAACAACACCTGCACCAGCACCAACGCCACCATGGCCAGCCCTCCGCCAAGGAACCGTCCCAGAAGCCGCCCAGGCACCCCCGCCACCCACATCATCACCACCGCCGCCGGCATGAACACCAGCGCCGACCCAAGGTCCGGTTGCTTCAACACCAACCCAAACGGCAGCATCGCCATCCCCAGCGCCTTCAGGAACACCCCCCGCCCGCCCAACTCCCCCTGCGGACGCGACAGGAAGTTCGCAAACGCAAACAGGAACGCCAGCTTCGCAAACTCCGACGGCTGGAACTGGACCGGCCCAAGATCAATCCACCGCTTCGCCCCCAGCCGCTCCACCCCAAACAGGTACACGCACGCCAAAAGCCCGATCGACGCCCAGTACGCCACCATCGCCCAGCGCGCCAACCGCGAGTAGTCCACAAGGCACAGCGCGGCCACCAACCCCGCCCCCAAGACGTACGCCACCGTCTGCCTCACCGCCGTGTACCCGTGCCATGACGCCCCCCGCGCCGACTCGTTCGCGCCCGTCGCGGAAAAGATGAACGCGGCGCCCACCAGCATCAGCCCAAGCACCGCCAGCCACAGCGCCCGGTCCAGCACGCGCTCGCGCGTGACGCCGTCCATCGACTTGTAGGGGATGGAGCCCGCGTTCATGGCGTCAGCCCCCCCAGCGTCACTCCGCCCCGGTCCCGGTCCCGCAGATGCTCATAGATGCGGCGGGCCACCGGCGCGCACGTGCGCCCGCCAGACCCCCCGGACTCCACCATCACCACCACCGCGTAGCGCGGCGATTCAAACGGCGCGAAGCTCGCAAACCACGTGATGCGGTCCACCAGCTTCCGCCCGGACTTCACCTCGGCCGTGCCCGTCTTCCCGCAGACCGCATACCCCGCCACCCGAGCCGCACGCCCCGTCCCGTCATCCAGCGCCACGTCGTCCCGCATCGCGGCATGCACCAACGCAAGGTGCGCGCGCGGGATCCCAAGCCGCGACCTCACCTGGCCCTCCCGTACCCGCTCGGGAGCCTCCATCGAAAGGGCGTCCCCGGGCTCGATCCGGTCCACCAACCGCGGCCACCATACCGAACCCCCGTTCGCCACCGCCGAGAACACCAACGCCAACTGCAACGGCGTCACCGTCAACTCCTGCCCAATCGAAAGGTTCGCCGTCTTGCCCGCCGCGTACGCCCCCGGGATGTCCGACGCGTCCGGGAGGATGCCCGCGGTCTCCTCGTTCAGCCTCAGGCCCGTCTTCTCGCCAAGGTGAAGTCGCCGCGCGTAGGCCAGCAGCGGCCCCAGCCCCAGCCGAAGGCCATGGTCGATGAAGTACGCGTTCGACGACTTGATGAACGCGCGGTTGAAGTCGTATTCCCCGGCCGGCGCCGTGTCGTCGATCACGTGGTTCCTCCCCAGCCGGTAGTACCCCAGCGTGCGCATCGTCTCCCGCGCCCCCTCCGGCGTCAGCACCCCCGCATCAAGGCACGCCAACGCCGTCACCACCTTGAACGTCGATCCCGGGTTGTACGACCCGTACGTCGCCCGGTTGAACATCGGGCGCATCTTCGTGTCCAGAAGCCGCTCGTAGTCCGCCTTCCTCATCCCGTCGATCCATCCGTTGGGGTCAAACGCCGGAGCCGACGCCATCGCAAGGATGTCGCCGTTCCGCACGTCCACCACCACCGCCGCGCCACGCTCCTCCCCGGACACTTGCGCCAGCGAGCCTTCGACGGCCCTCTGCAACGCCACGTCCAGCGTCGTCACCACGTGCGCGCCCGGCACCGGCGACTCCAGCAGCATCTCCCCCTGCCGGTGCCGGTACCCCGACGAATTGATCAGGATGCTCTTGGCACCCGCCGTTCCCCGCAACACCCGGTCGTACGCGCCCTCAAGGCCAACTTCCCCACGATGATCCCTGAGCCGGTAGTCGAAGTCCCGCTCGTCCGCAGGGTCCGGGTCCTCCGTGGCCTTCACGTACCCCACCACGTGCGCCGCCATCGTTCCGTTCGGATAATGCCGGCTTGGCACAAGATCCAGCTCCACCCCGGGGATGGACCATCCCTGCTCCGTCAACACCGCCACCTGCGCCGGCTCCAGCCGGTTGACCAAAGGAAAGGGCAACGCTCGCTGCTGCCGCCAGTGCCGGTACAGATCCCCCTCCGTTCGCGCCACCCTCAGCCCAAGCCGTTGGTTCACCTCATGGATGATGTTGGAAACCACCCCGTACCGCGCCGCCCGCCGCAGCGCCTCCCGCTCGTCCGCCCCCAGCGACGTCTTGGTCCGCTTCGCTGAAAACCGGGCAGCCAACCGACCCCAGAACGACGACGGCAACGCGTTGGTCAGCCCGCGCGCCGCAACATACGCCGCCCGAAGCCGTCGCTCCTCGGCCGCAAACTGCGGGACCAACTCGTCAAGATACACGTCCAGCCGGTATCGCGGCTGGTTGTCAGCCAAGGCCTGCCCGTTCCGGTCCAGAATGCGGCCGCGGGTCGCCGGGACCCGTACCGAACGAAAGGACTGGGTCTCCTGACGCCCCCGGTAGTACTCACCCTGCACCACCTGCGTCCGCCACAACCCCGCCAAAAGCAACCCAAGGCCCGCCGCCACCCCCCACGCCACCATGCGAAGCGAGCCGTCGCCCTTGTTGATTTGGTCAACCACCAGCATCGCTAGCCCCGCCCCCTCTTCATTTCCCGTTGCCCCGCCTGGAACGACGTGGGCTCCGGCCCGTACTCCATCATGCGCCGGAAACCATCCCATGCCTTGAAGAACGCCGGGCACGCCGCCCCGTTGATCAACCCCAGCACCATCAACTGCCATGCCGTCTCCCATCCCACGGCCGGCTCCCCATGCGCCGCATGCAGCAACGCCGCATGACCCAATGGCATCGCAATCCCACACCCAAGCCCAAGCCAGAACTGCGCGTACCGCTGCTCCCGCAGCAGCAGGTGCCGCCGCGTGTTCAGCACGAACCCCGCCACGAACGGCGTCACCCAGCCCAGCCCAAGCCTCGAGCCCGACATCGCGTCCGCACCCAGCCCCGTCACCGCCGTGAACATCGCCACCATCCCCAGACCATGCGTGAACGCGCAGTACACCACCAACGCGGGCACCACCGACACCGGCACCCCAGCCGCAGACCGCACCACCTCAAGCTGGGTTTGCAGAAATACCGCAAGCCAGCCCACCACCAAAATCGTCACCGGCGAAATCCAGTTCATGGTGCCAGCACCCACACCTCCTCAAGCCGGTTCAGGTTCGCCCCAAGCCGCACCCGGGCACTCGTGTACAGGCCCGACCGCGCCGGTCGCGCATCCATCACCGTCCCCACCATCAGTCCCTTCGGAAAAATTCCTCCCTCCCCGCTCGTCAAGACCGCATGCCCCGCCAACACCCCGGGCGTCTGCTGGAACGTCGTCATCTCCACCACCCCCACGTCCGTCGTCGATTGTCCCCCGGCCACAATCCCATGGTCGCGCGTCTCCGACACCAGCACCGCCACGCCACACGACGCATCCCCGACCAACGCCACATGGCTGTGGCTATGCCCCACCGTCGCAATCCGCCCCACCAATCCCTGCGCCGTCACCACCGGCTGGTTCACCGCCGCCCCGTCACGCGCTCCGTAGTCAATCAGGCACGTCCGCCACCATGTCGTCGCATCACGCCCCACCACCCGCGCAAGACGCGGTCGCCACGTCCCGCGAGGCACCGACCCCAGTTGCCCTCGCAATCGTTGGTTCTCCGCGATCGCCTCCGCACCCAGCGCCGACTCCACCCGCAACGCCGCGTTCTCCTGCTCCAGCCGCCGCAACTCCGACACCAACGTCGAGCGCGGAAGCATCTCGTAGCTCGCCGTCTCCACCACGGAATGCGCAGCAGAACGGAGGCCCAGCAACGGAAGAAAGACGCCCCCAACCGCCAGCTTGAGCCGCGACGCCACCCCCGGGGGCAGGTTGAGCAGCAAGAGCACCAGCAGCCCCACGACGACAACCACGATGGAATGGGCGCGCTTCAGCAAGGTTCGTCCCGTTTGGCGGGGCGAACGCAGGGGGCCGACGAGGAGTCAATCAGTCGCATGGCAAGCTAGGTGCTGGAGGAGGCGACGCGCCGGAGGAACGCCAGCTCCTGCAACACCCTGCCCGTGCCCGTGGCCACCGCGCTCAACGGGTCGTCCGCGATGTGCACCGGCAACCCGGTCTCCTGCGAGACCAGCCTGTCGATGTTGCGGAGCAACGCGCCGCCGCCAGCCATCACGATCCCACGGTCAACCAAGTCGGCCGAGAGCTCGGGCGGGCAGCGTTCAAGCGTGATACGTACGGATTCAAGGATGCTGGAGAGCGGCTCCTGGAGCGCCTCGCGAATCTCCTCCGAGCGCACCGTCACGGTGCGCGGCAGACCGGCCGACAAGTCCCGCCCCTTCACCTCGAGCGTCAGTTCTTGCTCAAGGGGAAAGGCGGACCCAATGCGAATCTTGATCTCCTCGGCGGTGCGTTCGCCGATCATGAGGTTGTGGGCCTTCTTCATGTGCGCGACGATCGTGTCGTCAAACTCGTCGCCGCCCACGCGGACGGAGCGGCTGAACACGATGCCCGCCAGCGAAATGATCGCGATCTCGCAGGTGCCCCCGCCGATGTCCACGATCATGTTGCCGGCCGGCTCATGCACCGGCAGCCCCACGCCAATGGCCGAAGCCATCGGCTGCTCAATCAGATAGACCTCGCGGGCCCCGGCGTGGGTCGCGGAATCCTTGACGGCCCGCTTCTCCACCTCCGTGATCCCGCT
>CAIYFP010000334.1 GCA_903925515.1 uncultured Verrucomicrobiota bacterium | reverse complement strand
CCGGAGACTCACGCAAAAGTGAGGCCACGCATCCCGGCAGGGATGCCAGCGCCGACAGCACAACCCGGTTGGTGCATTACGGGGTGCGGTGGGAGATGGGGATCGGTGACCGGTGGTATCGCGATCCCAATCACCGGCTACCTGCTGCGAAGCCTGGATTTCCGGCGAGGTGTCCCATTCAGTCGGGACTGGGAGGGCACGGTGTCATTCCCGTACCTTTCAATGCCAAGGCTCATCCCGACGGCCCGGTTTGTGGGTCAACACCCAGTCACGCGGTGCGCAACGCGATGCCACAACCTGGCCTTGCCCATTCCATCCCCTGGTGGCGTCCCCGTGGATTTGTCAAAGGTCCGCGCGGACCCATGGGCATGCGCGCGAATCCAAATGTTGGATGTCAGGATTTGACCTCATTGCATTCCCTGTGTTGGAAGTGCCCAACGGTGCCGTCAGGCCGAGCCATCGCACGCTGGGCCTGCACCATGTCCAGCATGGTCCACCCAATCAAGGCAACCTCAACCCTCCTTCTTTGAAGAGACCTGACCAGACGCCAAGGCCTCAAGCTTCTCCAAACACAAGGCATCTCCTCCACGCAAAAAAAATCGGGTCACCTGATCACGGAGCGTGCGGTACAAGGCGGGGTCCGTTTGGGCGAGTTCCACGGGCACATCCCGGTGAACGAAACGAACAAGTGCAGCAAGCTCCGCCCACCTTTTCTCATGGAAGCATTGCAGGGTCGCATCGGGATCCGCCAGCAATGCGGTTGCCACCAATTCCTCTTCACGTGCATTCATGCCTATCCCTTCAGGACATCCAAATAGACGAGGTTCTCCACCGCTCTTCCTTTGGCCGGCTCAGGAAAGCGGAGGATGATCTCGCGGATCCTGTCCAAGCTCGGCCGGTAACGACTGATGAGGAATTGAATGTCGCCCAAATCCTTGGGACTGGCCCGAACCAACTTGGCCGCAACCAGGTTTTCAATCGGCGGTCGGAAAAGCTGAAGCCTTCCCATGCGCTCGACAAAAACCGGCTGGAAATCCCCAACTTGGACCATTCCCGGTTCCACCAACTGAAGGTAGGGACGCCCTGGTTCGAGGGTCTGCTTTGGGTCGAATCGCAAGCCAACCTTTTCGGCAGCCGCTTGGAGCTCTTTCCGGTCGAAGTCACTGCATGGTTTCCACACGTCCAGATCGCCTGAGGTTCGGCCGTCCATGCCCCCGAACAAACAGGCGGCGGAACCGATGAGGCAAAGCTTCACGGGCGCCCCCTCCTTCCCAAGGAACTCTGACAATTCCGCGAGGACCGACGTCCATCCCTCCCCGTCCAATTGTGCTCCCGCCTTCATCCTCCCTCTGTTCCCCCTAAGTCGGAACGATTCAGTTGGGAGGGAAGTGATTGCGAAGCAGATGGTTGCGCAAGCCGAGGAGTGAGCGAGGCGCGGGTCAGCACCAGGCCCGTAACGAGCGAACACCGAGGGATTTGCGCCAGCGGATCGAGCAAGCACGACCGATCCAACGGAATCGTTCCGG
>CAIYFP010000333.1 GCA_903925515.1 uncultured Verrucomicrobiota bacterium | reverse complement strand
GCATCCCTGCCGGGATGCCGGGGTTCACGTTCGCACGGGTCCACGGTGGTGTCGTCACCTCGCTCCTCGACCACCGGCTACACGCTGGGAAGCCTTCGGCTTCATGGCAGATGGACGCCGAGGTCACCTGGGATGTGGCCACCCGCGCGCATGCCGCGGTCGCCCATCCGCTACGACGGCGTGTTGGCACGCAGCCTGCCGAGATTCGCCCGCTTGCGGATCGCGAGATTCCCAACTCCTTGCGCGGGGATGAGGGTGCCTGCCGGTTCCTTGCGTTGTTGAAGGCCGATGCAAAGGATGGCCCCGATGAGGATGACGAGGACGCCGGGGGCGATGCAGCGGTGGGCGGGGACATGGAGGCGCGAGGGGCGGCGGATCGGGTTCGTGCCGACGATGGGATACCTGCACGACGGCCATGTGTCGCTCATGCACGAGGCGCGCCGGCGCGTGGGGCGCGGGGGGGTCGTGGTGGTGAGCATCTACGTCAACCCGACGCAGTTCGCGCCCGCCGAGGACCTTTCCCGGTACCCGCGCGACATGAAGGGGGATCGACGCCGGTGCCGGGAAGCGGGGGTGGACATGATCTACGCGCCCACCGACGACGTCATGTACCCCGGGCGCGGCGAGGGCCGTTACAGCACGTACGTCGTGGAGGAGCAGCTTGGGCGAGGCATGGAAGGGGAGTCGCGCCCCACCCATTTCCGCGGCGTGACGACCGTCGTGACCAAGCTGTTCAACGCGGTGTTGCCGGACGTGGCGGTCTTCGGGGCGAAGGACTGGCAACAGGCGGCGGTGATTCGGCGGATGACGCGCGACCTCGACTTCCCGGTGCGGGTCGTGGTTGCTCCAACCCAGCGGGAAAAGGACGGGCTCGCGATGAGCTCGCGCAACGCCTACCTCGGGCCGGAGGAACGACGCCAGGCGACCGTGCTGCACCGCTGCATCGAGGAGGCGCGGCGCCGGGTACGGGGATCGAGGGAAGGCGTCCCGGCGGAGGCGTTGAAGGGGGAGGTTGCGGCGACGGTCTCGCGCGAGCCGCTGGCGCGCCTTGACTACGTGGAGTTCTTCGATCCGGAGACGCTGGAGCCGCGGGCGACGGTGGGCCATGGCAGCCAGATGGCGCTGGCCGTATTCGTGGGGCGCACGCGGCTGATCGACAACGGGCGCGTGTAGGGCGTGGGGGCGGGGCGTTGCGGGGTTTCGCGGCGGCCGGGAGCGCCCGACGCCTGTCCATGGGGAGATACACGAAGGCTCGCGGCCGGGGAGCTTCTGGGATTGGATGGGGTTGGACGTGAGCGACGACTGGGAAAGGTTGTTCGAGGCTGCGGACGCGGAGCCGGGGGGTGGCGCGGCGGCGTCGCCCCCGCTGCCGCCGTTGCCGGCGTCGGACCCGTCCGAGCCGCTGGAAGGGACGCTCCGGCGCGTGTTTGGGTACCATGCGTTCCGGCCGTTGCAGCGTGAGATCATCGAGGACTCGCTGGCGGGTCGGGATGTGTTTGCGTTGCTGCCGACGGGCGGTGGGAAGTCGTTGTGCTTCCAGTTGCCGGCGCTGCGGCGCGCGGGGCTGACGGTCGTGATCTCGCCGTTGATTGCGTTGATGAAGGACCAGGTGGACGCGTTGCGGTCCAACGGGGTGGGCGCGGCGTGCCTGAACTCGGCGCTGGACGACGCGTCGCGCCGGGAGACGTGGCGCCGGCTGCACCGTGGGGAGATCCGGTTGCTGTACATCGCGCCGGAGCGGTTGTTCGCGGGGACGTTGCTGGACGAGCTGGCGCGGTGGCAGCTCGGGGCGGTGGCGGTGGACGAGGCCCATTGCATCAGCGAATGGGGCCATGACTTCCGGCCGGAGTACCGGCAGTTGAGCCAGTTGCGGGAGCGGTTTCCGGCGGTCCCGTTCCTCGCGTTGACGGCAACGGCGACGCAGCGGGTGCGGGACGACATCGTCCGTCAGCTCCACCTGCGGGAGCCGGCGACGTACGTGGCGAGCTTCAACCGGCCGAACCTGACGTACCGCGTGGAGGCGAAGGGGCAGACATCGGACCGGATCGCGCGGTTTGCGAGGGCGCGGCCGAAGGAGGCCGGGATCGTGTACTGCGCGAGCCGGAACGCGACGGAGTCGCTGGCGGAGCGGCTGGTGAAGGAGGGGGTTCGGGCGCTGCCGTACCATGCGGGGCTGTCGCCGGAGACGCGGGCCGCGAACCAAGAGAGGTTCCTGCGGGACGAGGTGCAGGTGATGTGCGCGACGATTGCGTTCGGGATGGGGATCAACAAGCCGAACGTGCGCTTCGTGCTGCACCATGACCTGCCGAAGAACATCGAGGGCTACTACCAGGAGACGGGCCGCGCCGGGCGCGACGGGCTGCCGTCCGAGTGCGTGCTGTACTTCAGCCCGGGCGACGTGGCGAAGCAGATCGCGTTCATCGACGAGAAGACGGACGAGAACGAGCGGGCGGTGGCGTCGGCGCAGCTCCGGCAGATGGTCCACTACGCGGAGGCGTCGGGGTGTCGTCGCGAATCGTTGCTGGGATATTTCGGGGAGACATTCCCGCCGGGCGGGTGCGGCGGGTGCGACAACTGCCTGAGCCCGCGCGAGGACTACGACGGGACGGTGCACGCGCAGAAGTTCCTGAGCTGCGTGTACCGGGTGCGGCAGAAGAGCGGGTTCGACGTGGGGTTGAACCACCTTGTGGCGGTGCTGACGGGGTCGGAGGCCGAGGGCGTGCTGCGCTGGCAGCATCACACGTTGAGCACGTTCGGGATCGGGAAGGAGCTGGGCCGGAACGAGTGGGGCGCGATTGGTCGCGAGCTGGTGCGCCTTGGCTTGCTGCGGCAGGCGAGCGGGATGATGCCGACGGTTTCGTTGACGGACGAGGGGATGGCGACGCTGAAGGAGCGGCGGACGGTGCGGCTGACGAAGCCAAGGGAGGCGCCGAAGGCGTCGGTGCCGCGCGCGGTGACGGCCTCGGGCGCGGTGACGTGCGACGAGGTGCTGTTCGAGAAGCTGCGCCGGCTGCGGAAGCGGCTGGCGGACGAGCAGGGGGTGCCGCCGTACATCGTGTTCGGGGACGTTTCGCTGAGGCACATGGCGCGCGACTACCCGACGACGGAGCGGGACTTCCTGGCGATTCCCGGCGTGGGCGAGACGAAGCTGCGGGTTTACGGGGACGAGTTCCTCGCGGAGATCGAGTCGCACGTCGCGGCGAACGGGCGGGCGAGGCTTTGACGTTCAGAGGCGCGGTCGCGGGCGCGTGCCGACGGCCTTGCCGTCGAGCTGGTCCTGCGCGTGGCGGGCGCGTCCCTTGATCCATTCCTTGAGCGGCATGTTGTCGATGTACACGGCGTCGGGGAATCCCCATGGCTCGTAGTCCTCGCGCAGGAACTCGCGGTCGTGCCGGGGCTGCGAGGTGTCGCCGGACTCCGGCGGCCGGGTCTGGAGGACGGTGCGCTCGAAGTCCTCGCGGGCGCGCCGGGACTCCGCGAAGACCACGGGCTGGGTGAAGGCGGCAACGCGGTCGATGTCGGCGGCGAGGCGCGCGGGGTTGAAGGCGTCGGAGAGGAGGGCGGCGAGCTCGGAGCGGTAGAGGCGGTTCATGGACGGGGTGGCGAGGAACCGCTCGACGAGGTTGTTGGGGTCGGCGTTGGGACGCAGGACGGAGGTGACCATCTGGTCGGCGGACGGCCCGGAGACGGGGTGCATGCCGAAGGCCTCGTTGAGATCCCACGGGATGAAGGCGAGGCGACCGTCGCCGGGCGGCTGGAAGAGGTAGTAGTTATGGCCGTTGCCGATGAAGGAATCGACGTTGGCGAGGACGGCGTTGAGGGCGACGAAGCGCGCGAAGGCGGTGGGGTCGATGCGTCGCGGCCATTCGGCGGCGAGGTCGTCGGGGCTGGCGACGCGAAGGGCGTGGACGAAGTCGATGAAGCGCCCGGCGTCGGCGGGCTCGACCTTGCCCTTGGGCTGGTAGCGGTCGGGGTAGGCCTCCCAGTCGTCGCCGAGGTAGGGCAGGCCACGCATCATGTCGGGCTTGAGCAGGAGGCCCTTGGAGGTGTGGAAGTGGCGCTGGAGGAAGGCGCGGCCGACGGGCTCGACGAGGGTGTAGAGGCCGAGGTGCTGGCGCTGGAGCCTGCCGGGGATGGTGAGGTGCACGCGCGCGAAGGCGGTGCGGGGCGCGGGGAGCCCGACGCGGCGGAAGAGGTCGTAGGCAAGGGCCTCCCGCATCTGGGTGGCGTCGTTGACGTTGTTGTTGAGGGTAAACTCGGGGACGCCCATGAAGCGTCGGTTCGTGGCGCCACGTTCGAGGTCGATGCGGAAGGGGCGCTTGAAGGGATTGGGGGCGCGGACCATGGAACTGACGCCCTTGAAGCGGAGCGAGACGTTGGTGAAGGCGGTGCCGGCGATCTCGACGCGGGCGGAGGCCCATGGATATCCGGAGTCGTCGGTGGCGCCGCCCTCGCCGGTGGCGGGACGGCGTCGTTGGCCGCCGAAGATGCCGCGCATGAGGCCATCCATGACGCCGGGGCGCCCGCCGCCCATGCCGCGCCTTGGCCCGCCACCGGCGTGGAGCGACTCCCAGTCGCGGGGCTCGACCGTGAGGTGGATGTCCCAGAGGTTGGTGAGGCCGAAGAATCGGGAGGATTCGTCCGGGCCCTGAATCCCGGCGATGTCGGCGGCCCGGCAGGCATGGGGCAGGAGAAGGATCGCCCACGCGAGAAGGCATGCGAGCCCTGCGGCTGGAGAGAATCGAATCATCGGTGCGCCATGGCGATCATGCCGGGGGCGGCGCGTGTGTCGATGCGGGACATGGGGTCGGCACGACCCGGAGGACGACGGGCGAGGACCCGGGCGGCGCTTCCGTCCATGACAACGCCCGCATGGGAAGGGCAGGATTGGCCCGTGGGTCGTCGAAGTCGGGACGGAATGAGCGGGTGGCACGGGAAGCTGGACGTGGCCTTGGGCGCGGTGGTGCTTTTCGTGGCGGCGTACGCGCCATGGGGAGCGAACACGAAGGTCCCTTGGCTGACGTGGGTCCTTGTGGGGGCATGCTGGGCGGCGGGGATTCTTTGGCTGGCAATGACGGGCGTGCGTTGGGCCAGCGGAGGGGAGGCGGAGGAAGCGGGGTCGGGGGCGGCACGCCGGGGCACGGCATGGCGCTGGACGATGGGAGGGATGTTGGTGTTGATGGCCGCGCTGGCCGGGCAGATCGCAGTGAGCGCCTGGAACTGGACGGCCGTCGCGACGGTCGTGCCGGACGGCATCGAGTGGAAGTATCGGGAGGCCATGGAGGGATGGCCGACGACCCTTGACCGGGACGCGACATGGGCGGCGTGGGTGAGGTATCTGGGGTTGGCCGGGTTTTTTTGGGCGGCCCGGGGCTGGCTGGGAAGGCGCGACGGGGGCCGGGATCTGCGGACGGGGGTGGCGGGCAGCCATGTGTCGGAGCGGATGCGCCGGGTGATCTGGGCGTGGGCGTTGGGCGGCGGGTTGATGGCGTTGGTTGGGATCGTCCACCGGCTGGACAAGGGGAAGGAATTGCTTTGGCTGATGCCGCTGAAGGACACGCCGAACGAGGCCATGTTCGGGTCGTTTCCGTACCGGGCGAACGCGGGGCAGTACTTCAACCTGACATGGCCCATGGTGCTGGGGGCGTGGTGGGTGTTGCGCGAGCGCGGGTTTGATTCGGCGGGGCATCGAAGGCCGGTCGGGGCGTCGTCGTTCCTGGTCGTCTGCGTGGCCCTGATGATTGCAGGGGTGTTCACGGCGGCGAGCCGGATGGCGATCGCGGTGGCGTTGGTCCAGATGACGTTGTCGGTCTTCCTGCTGGGAGCGACGGCGAGGAGTTGGGGGGCGAGGATTGCGTTGGCAGGAGGGCTCCTGCTGGCGCTGACGCTGGGCTGGCTGGCGCAGGGGGACTTCCTGCGGAAACGGTTCGAGAACGCCTTGGTGGACACCACGCTGAGCGGAAGGACGTCAATCTATGGATATGCCCGGCCCATGGCGGAGCGGTTTCCCATGTGGGGATGGGGTGCGGAAGCGTTCAGGACGGCGGGCGAGCTGCATCGGAGCGGGTTCCACGGGAACCCGGAGTACGTCCATGACGACCGGCTGGAGACGCGAGGCGGGCTGGGATGGGTGGGGGCGGGGCTGGTGCTTGGATTGCTGTCGCTCGTGCCCGTGCTTGCATGGACGGGCGGAACGTCGGGCTGCCCGGGCGCGGTGAGATGGGGGGGCGCGATGGGCCTTGGCGGGATGCTGGTGCATGGGTGCGTGGACTACCCGTTCCAGGTCCCGTCGCTCCAGGTCGCGTGGGTCTTGATGGCGGCCGTCCTTGTGGCGGCCCGTTGGCGCCGGGGCTCGTCCATGGGACGGTCCGGGCAAGCTTGAACGGGACGGCGCCGTCGCGTTCCTCCCGGCGGAAGCGTCCCGGCTAGCCTCCCGCCCGCCCTCATGGATAGATTGGGCTCACGATGGCGTGCCGCTTCATCGCTTGCTTCTTGCTCTGCGTCGCCGCGACGGGATGGCTCGGCGCGGGCGACGACCGCCGTGCCGTGGTCCATGTCGTCGAGGACATCGAGGCCACCCGGGCCTTCGAGCCAGTGGAACCCGTGGTCCGCAGCATGGTCGAGCGCGGCATCCTTGCGTTGGGACGCACCAACGACGTCCGCGCGGCGTGGCGAAGATTCGTCCAGCCCACGGACGTCGTTGGCTTCCGTGTTTGCTCGGCGCCGGGTCCCGTCACGGGAACGCGTCCCGTCGTGGTTCGCGCGATGGTGCAGTCGCTTCTCGCCTCGGGTCATCCGCCCGGGAAGGTGGTCCTGTGGGACAAGCGAGCCAGCGACCTGATCCTGGCTGGGCATTCGAAGCTTGCTGCGGAGCTAGGGGTTCGCTGGGCCGCCACCGAGGAGGCCGGCTGGGACGCCGACCATGCCTACGAGAACCCGACCGTGGGCCGTCTGCTCATCGGGGACCTTGAGTATCCGCGCCGGGACCGTGCCGACGCCGGGAAACGCTCGCACGTGTCCAGGCTCCTGACGCGCGACGTCACCAAGATTGTCTTGGTCACGCCCCTGCTGAACCACAACCAGCTTGGGATCAACGGGCAGCTCGCCAACCTCTCCCTTGGCGCCGTGGACAACACCCTGCGCTTCGAGCAGGAGGGATGGCGCCTCGCCGAGGCCCTCCCCGAGGTCTGCGCCCTCGACGAGCTCTTCGGCAAGCTCGCCTTCGGCGTCAGCGACGCCCTCCTGTGCCAGTACCGCGGCGAGGACCGCACGCTCCTTCACTACGCCGTCGCCCTCAACCAGCTTCGCTTCAGCACCGACCCCGTCGCGCTCGACATCCTTGGCATCCACGACATCGAGCGCGCCCGGGCCGTCCAGCCGGTCGAGGGCGAGAAGCCGATCAAGACGGACCTCTATTTCAACGCCGCCCTCCAGGAGCTCGGCGTGGCCAACACCAACCACATCGACGTCGTACGCGCCCGTCGCTGACCCGTCCCCTACCTCGACGCCTCCACGCGGTACCCCGCGGCGTCGGCCCCGACCACGTGCAGCCATGATGCGGGCAACGCCCGTTGCATGGCCTTCCCCACCCGGGCAGCACGCCCGTCGTCGTCCGTGGCAACAAGGCACACGATCGTCGAGCCCGACCCCGACAACCACCCGCCCACCGCGCCCGCCTTGACACCGTTCGCGATGACCCTTGGCAGCGCCGGGATCAGCGGCGTCCGGCACGGCTGGTGCACCCGGTCATCATACATTCCCTGCAACGACCCCAGGTTCCGAGAGGCAAACGCCGCCGTGACCATCGCCACCCGCCCCAGCGCGTGCACCACGTCCGCCTTCGCGTACTCCGCCGGCAAGAGCCGCCGGGCGTCCGCCGTGCGCACCTCGAAGCCCGGCACCAGCACCACGAAGCGCGCCTTCGTGGGGACCGCAAAACGGGCCACGCGCGCGCCCTCCGCCGCCGGGGCCGACGCCGTGAACCCGCCGAACGTCGCGGGCGCGGCATTGTCGGGATGCCCTTCGAGCTCGTTCGCCAACTGGAACACGCCCTCCTTCCCCAGTCCCGCCCCGGTCAACGCATCCAGCCCCGCCAGCGTGCCCACAAGGACCGTCGTCGAGGATCCCAGCCCGCGCGCAACCGGCACGTCGCCCGTGATCGAGATGTCGAAGCCGAACCCGCGCTGGCGCGCCCGCCGGAAGAACAACGCCGCCGCCTCCGCCACCATCGCGGTCGCGCCGGGCCGGGCCTCCTCGGCCAAGGGCGAGGTGATGCGGATTGCCTTTCCCGGGGCACGTTCGATGCGGACGCGGTTGTAGAGCTTGAGGGCGATGCCGAGGACGTCGAACCCCGACCCGAGGTTGGCGGTGGTGCCGGGCACGCGGACGACGACGTGGTTGTGCGTTTCGTTCATGTTGAAATCTCCGTTGCCTTGCATGTTGACCCGGGCGTCCCCTGTCCGGCCCCTAGTCCTCCGCCTTGGACCCCCGCGACAGCAGGTCCTGCACGGCCCGGCGCGGGTCCTTGCCCTCGTACAACATCGCGTGCACCTCGCTGATGATCGGCGCGTCCACGCCCTTCCGTGTCGCGAGCCCATGCGCCGACAAGGCGCAGGGATGGCCTTCCACCACGGACGTCGCCGACGCGAGCAACTCGCCGACGAGGCCGCCCCGGCCGAGCTTCTCGCCGAAGGAACGGTTGCGGCTCAGGCGGGAAAAGCAGGTGACCATGAGGTCGCCAAGGCCGCTGAGCCCGGCAAAGGTCTCGGGCCGCGCGCCGCATGCGACCCCCAGCCTTCGCACCTCCGCGTGCCCGCGCGTCACCAACGCCGCCTTGCTGTTGTCCCCGTAGCCCAGGCCGTCGGACACGCCCGCCGCGATCGCGATCACGTTCTTGAGGGCCCCGCCCAGCTCCACGCCGGGCAGGTCCGTGCTCGTGTACACCCGGAACGCGGGACGGTGAAACCATCCTTGGACCGTCCGCGCCGCCGCCTCGTCCAGCCCCGCCGCCACCACCGCCGTGGGGACGCCGCGAGCCACCTCCGGCGCCAGCGACGGTCCCGAGAGCGCCGCATGCACCGCCCCCGGCATTTCCGAGGCCATGACGCCCGACATCGTGAGGCCCGTGCCCGGCTCGATGCCCTTGGTCGCGCTCACCGCGACGCCCTTGAACCGAGGCATCCTCCGGGCCACCGCGCGGATCACGCCGGACGGCACCGCCACGACGACGCCCCCGGCGTCCCCGACGGCGGACGCAAGGTCCGGCTCGAAGCCGATGCCGTCGGGCAACGGCACGCCGGGCAGGGCCCGCACGTTCTCCCGGGCGCGCGCGAGGGCGTCCAACGCGGCCGCGTCATGGCCCCACATCACCACCTCATGCCCGTTCTGGCGCAGCACCACGGCCAAGGCCGTGCCCCATGCGCCCGCGCCCGCCACGACGATCCTCACGGGTTGCCTTTCCCGGCGTCGGCCGCGCGCCCGATTCGCCGCTCCGTCCCCGCAAGGAGGCGCCGGATGTTGCCGTGGTGCCTTGCGATGGCGAGGACGGCGAGGACGGAGCTGATGACGACCATGGAACGGCTCCGGGGCGGCAGGAACGCATGGGCGAACGGCAGGGCAGCGGCCGCCACGATGCTGGCGAGGGACACGTAACGGGAGACGGCGAGCACGACGCCAAAGACGCCGAGCGTCGCAAGGAACGGCCATGGCGCCCATGCGGCAAGCACGCCCGCCGACGTCGCGATGCCCTTGCCGCCCTTGAACCGGAGCCAGCAGGTGAAGTTGTGTCCGAGGACGGCGCAGACGCCCGCGAGGAGCGCGGCGTGCACCCGGACGTCCGCGGTCTCGCCCGCAAGCAAGCGAGGCAGCACCAGGACCGCCAACGCACCCTTCAGGGCGTCCACGGCCAACACGAGGGAACCCGCGCCCTTCCCGAGGATGCGGAACGCGTTCGTCGCGCCGATGTTGCCCGAGCCCACGCTCCGGATGTCGATGCCGCGGGCGCGCGCCACGAGGTACCCGGTGGGAACGGACCCGAACAGGTAGGCCAACGCGGCCAACCCGGCCTGTTGAATCAACGTCACGAGCAAGGCTTGCTCATCCGCCCGACGGATGGCGAGCACTCACCCGGCGGAGCAGGTTGCGGGTGATTTGCTGGACCCGCAGGTCCGGCCCCATGGGAGTCGTGTACACGCGCGGACGCATGTATCCAGGCGGCTCGCTCAGGCCGTCGCCCCACCAGATCGTGGAGGCGTTGAACACGACGTTGCCCATGGGCCCCGGGTACACCGTGGCCGTGTACTCGCCGCCGTTGGGCTTGCCAGGCGCGTCTTGCGTCGGGCCCGATGCCACGACCTCCAGCCCGGGGATCGGGGCCGGGTCCCCGTGCCATTCCCATCCCACGATGCCGGGGATGGAGTCGCCCTCCTTCATGCCCGTGCCCTCGAAGAGCCAATGCCCGGGCCGACGGCAGGTCCAGTCTGCCCCGCCCGTCACCGGCCCGGTGCTGTGCGCGCCGACGAGCTCGTTGGCGTACGGCCGTTCATG
>CAIYFP010000332.1 GCA_903925515.1 uncultured Verrucomicrobiota bacterium | reverse complement strand
TGCGATGTCTTGCAAGGCCCAGGAGCGCCAACGGCGCGACCCACGCCAGCCCGGGGCAACGCCCCGGGTTTGGCCCGCCCACAACCCAACCAAGCCCTGAAAGGGCGGCCCAAACCATGGCTACTGAACAGATTCCGATTTTGGATCGCCCCTTCAGGGCTCGTGCTGTCGGGTCGGAGAAACCCGGGGCGTTGCCCCGGGCTGCCTTGAGGCTGCCCCGTTGGGGCGCCCAACCAACGGATCGTGGGCGGGGTGGCCCTTGTCTTCCACGCCACGAGTGGCGTCGGCGAAACCCAAATGATCCCCCCCGGAAACGTCGAGGAACCCAGAAAAGCATGGGACATGGTCATCACGTGATTTTGCCGGTTTGAAACGATTGGGGGGGCTCCGGAATGGGGGGGCTACAAATTTTTTTTGGCCTGCCGTGGACCTATGACGCTCGCTTGGCAGGTCCGTCGGCCGGGCTACCGCCCTTTCCCTCCTTGACCTGCCGCGCTCGCTGCCGCCTTGCCTCTTCCGCCCTTCCTTTCCTGTTGCTTGGAACTGGGGCAGGGCCGGAAGCCGAGGTTGTCGTACCGGTTGCCGGGATGGTAGCCGTAGCGGATGCCGGCGGCGGCGTTCCTGCCGACGTTGCCCCAGCCGCCGCCGCGGAGCGCGCGGCCCCCAAAAGCTTCATCCTCGCACCACTCCCACAATTGCCCGTGCATGTCGTGCAGGCCCCACGCATTGGGAGGGAAGGAACCCTCGGGCGTCGTTCTCCTCCGCCGGAGCCACTTGAACCCGTGTGGCGTGCCGCCCACGGGGTGGTTCCCATCGAAGTTCGCGATCTGCGAATGGATCGCCGTACCGACCCCGAGGGCGAAGTCGGTGGAGGTTCCTGCCCGGCACGCATGTTCCCACTCCGCCTCGGACGGGAGGCGCAGGAGGGTCTTCTTGCAGAACGCCTGGGCGTCCTCCCACGAAACCGAGTCCACGGGAAAGTCGTCGCCCTCGCCCTTCTGGCTCGGATTCGACCCCATGATGGCGGACCATTGGCGTTGGGAGACGGGGTGCTTGGCGATCCAGAAGCCGGGGACGTCGCCCTGGGTGCTGGGGGGACACCAGCACAGCGTCATGGGCACCTGGGTGTCCGGCAGGGTGAACACCGCTTCCTGACCGGGGAACTCGCCGTCCGGGAACATGTCGGATGACTGGCCGTGGAAGGAGCGAGGCCCGAGCCAGACGACCTGTGGGTCATCGCGACGGGCGACGGGGCGTGGGCTGGGAGGAACGGCTTGCATCGGGTGCGAAATGAAAGGCGCAAAGAGTGCAAGACCCCGCCCGCCGCCGTGAAGTCCGAAAATCGCCGAGGCCGCGCTTGCGCTCGCGGTGCATCGCGGAGTTGCAGATGGTCCCGAATGCGTCCGATGCGCTCCCCCCTGGGAGCGCGGCCGTCCCCGGCCGCCACTCCATGCTCCCGCCCTGCGGGACCGGTCAGATCCCCGCTGCCCGCCCAGATCCGGCCGACCACTTTGGAATGCACCGTTGCGCTTGCAGCCGGGCATTTAAGAAGGGCTGGAAAAGAATGGCCCGCAGAGCCGCGGAGCCGCGG
>CAIYFP010000331.1 GCA_903925515.1 uncultured Verrucomicrobiota bacterium | reverse complement strand
GGGACAAATCCGTTGCGTCAATCCCCAGTTCCTTGATGGCGTCGCCGAGGGTGTCGTACAGCCCCCTGCGAACCTCGTTGTCCGTGGCCTGACGCGCCCTTTGTTCGAGAGCCTCCAGCAGCGGAAAGACCCGCGCCATGGATGGCTGGCGCTGCCCGGCCGGCTTGTCCAAGTCCAGCTTTAGCCCGGCCAACCCCAGTGCGACGGCCTGACGGACATGGTCCGATGCTAGCGACTTTGCATTCTGGGTCATGCTTTGCAATGCCGACTCAAACCGCCCGGTTTCCGCCGCCCAATACAAGCCCGCGAGGCATGAGGCGTACATGGCATGGGTAAACTCTAACGAACAGGCGAATGGGGAGGAACCAGACGAGAAGATGCGCAAAATCCCGATTCGCTCGGCAAATGCCTCGGCCATGGCAACCGAATCGGAGGTGGGCAATGCGGTGCCCACATTCGAAAACTCGACCCAAAGCCCTTCGGCCAGACTGCCACCTTGCCCATGTTGGGGGAAGACCAGCGCCTGGTCGTCATCACGTTTTTCCAGCAAGCAACGGGCGGCGATTTCACCAAGCACCCGCTTTGGAACCTCGGCCGGCAACCGTGCGTCAGAAAGCAGGAGTTTAATCCTGTGCTGCACACCTCTGGAATCATCCCACTCCTCGATGAGAAGGTTCATGACGGCATGCAGGACTTCGGCCTTGGTGCCCGGCAATTTGGGCGAGGAGTCCGGCTCTCCTGCGACGCGGGGCGTCATTGACTTTAGATACACACGCGCCAACGCGCCAAAGAGCAAGGGCTCTCGAACAATATCCGTTATCCGTCGCTGACCAACCTCGCCCAATAATCCTCGCGCCAGCCCGGCAACTTCATTGCTGCCATGGCTCAGCACCTTGAGATAGCGCAGGGCGAACATGAACTGCTGCGAATTGGCATTTCCAACAGCATCGTCTGATAGTGGCTGCACCTCCCATGCGAGCCATCCCAAGTTTGCATACCAACCATTCACAGCACCTCGATTCACCGACGCCGTCCTTGCAGTCACCACGATATCCCATGACGCAAGGTTACCGTCGTTTGCGCCGTCATGCCGCAGCAATTTGGCAATCATCAATTGCGCGTCGGGGGGGATTTCATCCATGCCGTCCAGAATCAAAAGACGTTTGCCTTGCATGAGGGCGAGCGTGTCCTCCCTGAACGACTCAAACACAAGCCTTCCACGGGTCTTCGAATCAGCCTCGCGGCCGTCGAGTGACCATCCCATGCAGGTCCGAAACATGGATGCCAACACGAGGTCCTCCGCTGATCGGATTTGCTTGATCACTTGGACCGGCAGGTCACGCAATCGGACCATGACGGGGACCGTTTCATGCCAGACGTTCCGCAGCTTCACGACCTCGGCGCGCAGTTCTTCGTCAACCAAAGCATTCACTTCGTCGTCGTTGCAAAGGAGCGAATAGGTCAGGAACTGGGTCAGCGTGCTCTTGCCTCGTCCACCTGCGCCCATGAGGACTCGTCGGAACGGCTTGTCCTTCGCCCGGGAGCAGGCCTCGGTGAAGTCCATGGCCGGAGATTCCATGGAATGTCCCGCAGCAGAGGTAGCTTCCTTGCTTGTGTCCTTGCCCCTGCCTCCGGCAATGGCCTTGGATTCACGGATTTTCAGGGGCGTGTACACTTCGAGCAACTTCGCCTGAGAGTTCGCCAGCCTCTGGTGAGCCTGCTGGGTTGGCCATTGGGCCATGGGCAGGGGGGGAATCGCTACTTCAAGGCACCTTAACTTCAAATTGGCCTTGAATGCCTCGGGCAGGATGGCTGGGGACCGGCGCATGTCAGGCGTTATGGAAATCGCTTCCAGGTCAGATGCGCTCTTGAAAAGATACCAGTGGGCGAAGAAATCGCCTTCATTGATGCCACTCCTGGCTTCAGCATGGGTAACCAAGGTTCGGCCTCCCGCATCACCCGTGCGCTTTTCCCGCTCACCATCCATTCGGGCCAGCGGGGGCTGCCCCCTTACCCTCCGCAGCACGACAACATGGCTGGGTGTAGAACCGGGGGCCAAATCATGCTCTTTCCTGAAGAATTGCACGTTCTTCCCGGAAAATTTTTCCTGTGCCGCCAAAAGCAGCTTGAGCAAGGGCGCGGCGACGCCCGCGTATTTGGCTTGCCTCGAATACCAATCGATTTCAAGGGACTCTCGCCACGCTTGCAGTTCGTTGTTGGCATCACCCATGAAGCCCTTCAAAAACCTATCACCCTCGGTTCCCCACGCCGACTGTATGCCGTCGGCATTGATTGTGGATGCCCCGCCCCCGGTTTCATGCTGTTTGAAGTATGCCTCAACGGCAGCCATCGAATCTGGAGCCGCGTCCTTCCAGCTCGCCAGACATTTCACAAGGGCATCCTCGTCCGCGATGGGCGTCTTCATGCGCAGCACTTCCATGATCCCGCCGTCGCCATTCCCAATAACCACGGCTTTCGTGAAGGCTCGATTCCTGAGTTTATCGAACAGGTCCCTATCCGCGACGGCATCCCAGTATCCCGGGCCACCCTCATCATAATCCCCTTCCCCCACGGCAACGATGACAACGTGGTGGGTCCTTTGGGATCCGTCGGTTCTCACGATGCTCAGGAGCTGATGTGAGGCAGGCTCCCATTGCAGGTGACACAAGGCATCCGGCTTTATGTCCAACAACGCGTTCCCGACACCTAGCCGAAGCTCCTCCATCTTCCCCCGAAGCAAGTTCCCGACGTGCTGGGCGGTGTTGAAGGACCAGTTGAGGCAGGGGAGGTTGGTGTGTTGGATGTCCCATCCGGGGTGGGGCCAGTTGAAGAGGCCTGGGTGCAGGTAGCGATGGGAGGCCTTGGAATAGACGTCGAGCAACTGGGGCCCCTTCTCGTAGAGGGTGACGGCGGCGCCGTTGCAGACGGCCCAGTAGGCGGCGGTGCAACCCGCGATGCCCCCCTCCGACGATGCCAATCGTTGTTCCCCGCTTGAGTTTGCCGTCCTTAAGCAGCGCCTCGACAAGGCTGATGGCGCGATGTTGCTGGGCGACCGCGGTGATTCTCCGCGCCCTCGCCCCGCAAAGGACATACACCCCGGAAAGAGGCCTCGCGGAGTTTAGATCAGTGAAGTTGAGAAGAATCTGGGAGGCTTTCATGGCGAGGCCGGAACGGGAAGGAAGCGCAGACAAGGTTTCCCGGCCTAAAACCGGCAAGGCAAGCCCGATTTGCGCCTCGCAGGCCGAGGTCTTGGTTGGCTTGGCTCCTGAAAGCCGCCGTGGGTCATGGGATGGCACGGCCATTTGGGGGATCCGAACGCCTAGTGTCGTGTCTCACAAATGGCTGGTGTTTCGCCGCGAGGGATTTTCGTGACCAACGAGGCGCGAGTGACGCGCAGACCCGCAGAGGTCTGTTAGGAGCGAGCCACGACGTGGGACGCGAAAAGAGCCGCGGCCCTTCGGGTTGCTCCAACAATGCCCCGGGGCTTCGTTGTTCGTCTGTCCCAGACCGCTGCGGGTAGGCTCCGTCCCTGATCCGCGCGTAAGCCGTTCTTGAGCCCAGCCCACTCCCACAGCAGCCGATGCCATGGGGAGC
>CAIYFP010000330.1 GCA_903925515.1 uncultured Verrucomicrobiota bacterium | reverse complement strand
GGTCAGGAAAGCAACGCCACCACCCGGCGCCTCGCCATCAGGGGCATCGAGGGCGACCTCGGCCCGGAACACGCCGATACCTTCCGCCACGACCTTCACAAGGATCTCCGGGCCCAGTTCGTCATCGCCAACCCGCCGTTCAACGACTCCGACTGGTTCCGCAAGGACGACGACGTCCGGTGGAAGTACGGCGTCCCGCCCAAGGGCAACGCCAACTTTGCGTGGGTGCAGCACTTCATCCATCACCTCGCCCCCGACGGCTTCGCCGGGTTCGTCCTCGCCAATGGGAGCATGTCCTCCAACCAGTCGGGCGAGGGCGACATTCGCAAGGCCATCATCGAGGACGACCTCGTGGACTGCATGGTCGCCCTCCCCGGACAGCTCTTCTACAGCACCCAAATCCCCGTCTGCCTGTGGTTCCTGGCCCGCGACAAGTCCGGAGGAAAACCCTCCCTCCCCTCTCCCTCTGGGAGAGGGGCCGGGGGTGAGGGTGCGCAGCTTAGGAGAGGGGCCGGGGGCGAGGGTAAACAGCGTCGAGCCCGCAGAGGCGAGACTCTGTTTATAGACGCCCGGAAACTCGGCACTCTGATTGATCGGGTTCATCGCGAACTGACCGAGGCCGACCTCGAGAAAATCGTCTCCACGTACCACGCGTGGCAGGGAGACAAAGGCGCGGGCAAATACGACGACGTGGCCGGCTTCTGCAAATCCGCCACCACCGCCGAAATCGCCGCGCACGGCTGGGTATTGACGCCCGGCCGCTACGTCGGTGCCGAGGAGGTCGAGGACGACGGCGAACCCTTCGAGGATAAGATGCCGCGCCTCGTCGCCGAACTGAACGCTCAGTTTGCCGAGTCAGCCAAACTCGAAGCCGCCATTCGGGCGAATCTGAAAGGGCTCGGTTTCCAATGAACCTTCTGGACTTCCATCCGAGCAACCTGCCTGCCCGCCGTAGCGCGCAGCGCGAAGGAGGGAGGGGAATCGGTGATGCCCTCTAAACACGAACAAAAAGAAACCCCGGCTCCAATCACCGTCGCGAAGGGCGGGAGAGGGAGATCCGGGGCTTACGAGCCGAGCCTGCATCCCCTACTCCGCTAATGCAACGCCTCTTTTACCAGCAAGTCGAAGCACTCTTCTCCACGGAGAGGTTGGCAGCCTACGCCATGGCTCAGGCAGGTTCGGCTCCAGACCCGTGTGCCACGCTTGCGCGTTACCTGCTGAACATGGCCCTCTGCGAAAGCTTGTATTCACCCCTTCAAATCGGAGAGATCGCACTCCGAAACGCCATCCACCGCCACATCACGAGCCTACTTGGACGCGAGGATTGGTACGATGCCCCGCACCTCCATCTCACCCCATGGGCCGCCGCGGAAGTTGGCAAGGCCAAGGCCAAGATCACCAAGACCCGCAAATCCGTCACCTCGGGTCGTGTGGTCGTCGAGCTGCAATTTGGATTCTGGACGAGCCTCTTCGAGGCGCACTACGAGCAACACACTCCCTTTTTGCCCGGGGGCATCAAGGCGGTCTTCCGCCATCTGCCCAAGAGCCTGCATCACCGCAAAGACCGGAAGAACGACCTCGAAAACATCCGCCAACTTCGCAACCGGGTGTTCCATCATGAGCGCATCGTTCATTGGCAGGACTTGGATGCCCGCCATGAGCGCCTTTTGGAGGTCATCGGCTGGATCAGCCCGGCTCTGAGACAAATGGCGGAGGCCCTGGACCGCTTCAAAGCCGTGCGTGCAGGCGGCTTGAAACCGTGGATGGACAAGCTCCGACGCCACTGGCCAGCCATCACGGCCAAGCCCACGGCAAATGCCACCATCGAAATCGTCACGTCCTTTGTGGACGCAACCAACGGCGCGGAGACGCCGTTCGGCCATCGTTGGGGCGGGGATGTCATCCGCCTGACTCCAGACCACCTCAACGCCATGCTCTCCGGCCAGATACTCGCGCTCGATGTCATGAATGAGTACATCACCTTTCTCCAGCTAGCTCACGACGCCACCGGCTTGTCCTCGGCAGCACCCACGCCATGATCTCACACTTCCCATTTCACTCTTCACGCTTGCCCTCGCCCAGCCTCGTCGCGGAACTGAACAGCCAGTTCGAGGAGTCCGCCCAACGCGAAGCCGCCATCCGGGCGAACCTGAAAGGCCTCGGTTTCCAATGACCCTTCTGGACTTCCATTCAAGCAACCTGCCTGCCCGCCGTACCGCGCAGCGCGAAGGAGGGAGGGGGGTGGGGTATGGGGGGTAAGTGGGAGGAACTGCCGCTTGGAGAAGTAATGACGCTTCAGCGTGGTTTCGATTTGCCTTCACAAGACCGCATGCCGGGTAAGGTGCCCATTGTCTCATCGTCTGGCATTAGCGACTACCACTCCGAAGTCGGAGTGAAAGGCCCTGGAGTCGTAACCGGCCGATATGGAACCATCGGGGAAGTCTTTCTCATCAAAGAAGACTACTGGCCGCTGAACACGACGCTTTGGGTAAAAGATTTTCACGGCAATGATCCGCGTTTTGCCTCTTACCTTTTACGAACGGTCGATTTCCAGTCATGCAGCGACAAGAGCGGCGTTCCTGGTGTGAATCGAAATGACCTTCATCGGATTCCGGTGTTGCTCCCCCCCCTCCCCGAGCAAAAAGCCATCGCGGCGGTGCTGGGGGCGCTGGACGACAAGATCGAGTTGAACCGGCGGATGAATGCGACGCTGGAGGCGATGGCGCGGGCGCTGTTCCAGAGCTGGTTCGTGGATTTCGACCCCGTCCGCGCCAAACTCGACGGCCGCCAGCCCCCCAACCTCGCCCCCGCCACCGCCGCCCTCTTCCCCGACTCCTTCCAAGACTCCGCACTTGGCCACATTCCGACGGGGTGGACCATTCAGCCCGTCGGCGAAGTCGTCGATTGCGTCGGCGGCGGAACGCCGAGCACCGCCGAGCCGAAGTATTGGGAAGGCGGCACGCACCACTGGACGACGCCGAAGGACTTCTCCTCGCTCCAAGCGCCCGTCCTGCTCGACACCGACCGCAAGCTCACCGACGCTGGCATCGCCAAGATTTCCTCCGGTCTGCTCCCCGCCGGGACGCTGCTGCTTTCCTCCCGCGCCCCTGTCGGCTACCTCGCCATCGCTGCCATGCCCGTCGCCATCAATCAGGGCTTCATCGCGATGAAGTGCAACGACCGCGCCTCAAACTACTTCATGCTGAACTGGTGCCAGCAGAGCATGGCCGAGATCGAAGGCCGCGCCACCGGCACCACCTTCGCCGAAATCAGCAAACAGAACTTCCGCCCCATCCGCGTCGCGCTGCCGCCAAAGGAACTCATGGCCGCCTTCACCGCCCAAGTCGCGCCGCAATACGCCCAAATCACCGCCAACCTCCACCAATCCCGCACCTTCGCCACCCTGCGCGACACGCTGCTGCCGAAGCTGCTGAGCGGATCCCTGCCAGTCATCCCCAAATAACCCCTCAAACTTATGGGTACAATCAAACCTGAAGTCACAACGGAGCATCTCGTGCTTTTTCCAGATGAAGCCAAGCTCTTGAAGCCATTTTTGCATGGCTTCAGTGTAACCTGGGCTCGTCGCAGATATGCCCATAATACCGACCTCTCGATGTATTTCCTCAAACCGGAGGAATCCATTCGCCAACTTTTCGGCTTTGAGCATGAGATTGCCCTATTCGTTTCAAGCTACCCAACCCTTGAGGCGCGAACGATGCAGGCAGTTGATAAGCTCATCGCTGAAGATCCTGCCCATGGGCGTGTCGATCAAAGTATATTCTTCCTTGTGACGGAGAGTCCGCAAGGCCGCGACTGGGTGTCGGAGTATGTAGCCAAGAACTCGCAAGCACGTCTTCCTGTCGTATTCGCCGCTTCGGAAGTTCGCAGCGCTGCCGCTGACGAGTGGTTCGCTCGCAACGTCATCAGAGCGCAATTGTTTTCCCGCGATCTATTCGATTACCAATTACCGCTGAACAATGATTTGTTTTTCTTTGGACGCGACCAGGCTGTGGCTGATCAACTGGATGCAATCCGGCGCTCTCAAAACCGTGGATTATTTGGGCTTCGCAAGACTGGCAAGACGTCGCTGCTATATAAGGTGCGCCGGTTGGTCGAGCGGGAAGAAATCGGAGCGTTCATCTATTATGATTGCAAGCTGCCTTCGCTTCGGATGCTTCGCTGGGATGAACTTCTCAACCGCGTCATAAAGGACATTGCATCTGCCTACAAAATATCAAAGCCACCAATTGAGGGGACGGCAGTTGATGTGTCAGACCGCCTTTTCCAAGTGCTCAATGCGGTGCCTGCGCGGAAGTCAACGGCGTTGGTGTTTGACGAGATCGAGTACATCTCCCCTATTTCAGTCACCGACAAACATTGGCACGAGGAGTTTGTTCCATTTTGGCAAACATTGTGGTCGGCGCAGAGTCAGATTGGGCGACTATCGACTACTATCGCCGGAGTGAATCCATCCGTAGTGGAGATGGACACAATTGGAGGAGTTCAGAATCCAATGTTTGGCATCGTTCAATCCCGATACTTGCAAGGACTGGCTTTCAATGAGATGGAAGCGATGGTGAATTTCTTTGGCACGCGCATGGGAATGACATTCTCCTCCGACGCACTTGCATTTTTAGCCGACCAATATGGAGGGCATCCGCTGCTTACACGGATGGCCTGTAGTTATACCAATGCGTCGCTTGATCGTGCTCAACGAGTTAGGCCAACCGAGGTTACGCGTGAAGACCTTGAAAAAGACCGTGAGGCAAGGGATTCGGAGTTGACGTTTTATTGCCGTCACGTCGTCTCCGAGTTGCAGCGTTTCTACCCCGACGAATATGAAATGCTTGAGATGCTGGCCAGTAAACAGACCGTAGACGTCATGGATTTGATGCCATCCGCTGAACTCACCAGGCATTTGAAGGGGTATGGGATGATCAAAGAAATGGCTTCCGGGAAACCAAGCTTCGCTATTCCTGTAGTTGGCCGCTACGTTGCGGTAGAGCTTGCCCGCCGCGAGGGGCGGCAACTGTTTAGCCGTATTGTTGCAGAACCACACCGGGAAGACTGGGTTAAGCGCCGCACTTCCGCAATCACACGCGAACTGCGAGATCTGTGCAAGATGACCGTGACGGTGGGCACTCCGAAAATTTATGGCAGGTCGGGCTTTCCTGAGGCCGAAAAGTTCTGCGGTCTTGGCGCTGTTAAGACCGAGGCCGATTTTGAGTCCTTCATCAACACTTGTAACCGGTGTCTCGTCGAATCGATCGACCAAATCGGCAGGTCATTGCAAGATGAGAAATATTTTTGGAAGGTAATCAAGCCTGCATATCCAGACCTTTGGGATGCTCTGCACCGCGTTAGATTGTATCGGAACAATCAGCTTCATTTGGAGTTGAAGCCGATCGTTGAAACAGAATTGAAGAAGCAGCTTGACGTTGATTTGGATGGTAAGCGCCTGAACCAAGTAGCTGATGTTTGGTTCGTTTTGCAGCAATGCGTCCTCGACGGATTATTCTTGGGTGCGCAATGCGAGATCAATCTTCTTAGCTAATCCATCACCTTTTGAATGATGAGCCTCACCGAATCCATCGTCGAAGATGCCGCCCTGACGTGGTTCGGGGAGCTGGGCTATGCGGTCGGGCACGGGCCGCAGATGGCTCCGGGCGAACATGCCGGAGACACCCTCACCCCAACCCTGTGCCAGGGGGAGAGGGAGTCTTACGGGCAAGTGGTGCTGGTGGGGCGCTTGCGCGAGGCTTTCTGGCACTTGATTCCTGCCGCCCTCGGATCCCGCAACCTCGTCACCCTGCGCGGCACCCTGCTGCCGAAGCTGCTGCGCGGGGAACTGACTGTAAATCAGTAGCAACAACCCCGTCTCTCTTTCTCTATTTTACCGCCATGTCAAAACCACACGCTTCCATTCCCCGAATTGAATACCTCCGGGTGTGCAACTTCCGGGCCCTGCGCGACATCGAACTGAAAAACTTGACCCCGTTGACAGTTTTCCTGGGGCCGAACGGGAGCGGCAAATCAACCATCTTCGACACGTTCGCCTTCCTCTCGGAGTGTTTCAACCTGGGCCTTAGGAAGGCCTGGGACAAACGAGGGCGTTTCAAGGAATTGCGCTCACGGGGCTGTGAGGGAGCAATCATCTTTGAAGTGAAATACCGGGAGAAGGCCAAGGCCCCCATCATCACTTACCACCTCGAAATTGATGAGGATTCAAAGGGGCCTTTTGTGGCCCGGGAGTGGCTGCAATGGCGGCGAAATGAGCGGGGCAAACCCTTCCGATTTCTCGACTTCACTTCCGGTCAGGGTGAGGTCGTCACCGGGGAGATGCCCGATAAAAGGGACAAGCGCATAGAGGAGCGCCTTGATTCCCGGGAGTTTCTGGCCGTCAACACCCTCGGCCAGTTGTCCAAGCACCCTCGCGTCGGCGCTCTCCGCCGATTCATCAGCGGCTGGTATCTCTCTTATCTCTCGGCCGACAACACCCGGGGGGTGCCCGAGGCCGGTCCACAGGAGCGCCTAAGCACCACCGGCGACAATCTCCCCAATGTCATCCAATACCTCAAGGAACAGCACGACGGCCGGCTTACCGAGATTCTTTCGAAACTGACCCAGCGGGTCCCTCGGCTGGAAAAGGTCAGTGCCGACGTGATGCCTGACGGCCGCCTCCTCCTCCAAGTCAAGGATGCCCCTTTCGACAAGCCTGTGATGGCCAAGTTTGCCTCGGATGGCACACTGAAGATGCTGGCCTACCTCACGCTCCTTTACGATCCCGAGCCGCCCCAGTTGATTGGCATTGAGGAGCCGGAAAACCAACTGCATCCGCGCCTTCTTCCCGAGCTGGCGGAGGAATGCCGCACCGCCTCGGCCCAATCGCAGTTGATGGTGACCACCCACTCACCCTTTTTTGTCAACGCCCTCAAGCCGGAGGAAACCTGGGTGGTTTACCGCAGCGACGATGGTTTCACCCAGGCCCGGCGGGCTTCCGACATGCTGGGCATTTCGGAGTTTATGGCCCAAGGTGCGCTGCTCGGGCAGCTCTGGATGGAAGGCTACTTCGAGGTGGGCGATCCTCTGACCAACCTTGGGGCGGAAAGGCGCCCTCGATCCACCAAAGACCCCAAGCGCTGAACCATGCACCTCGAACTGCTTTTGGAAGAGCCATCGGCCGAGGCGTTTTTTCGGGGGTTTCTGCCCCGAATCCTTCCCCAAGGAACAACTTGGGCTCCCATCGTTTTTCAGGGGAAATGCGACCTTCTGGCCCAGTTGGAGAGCAGGTTGAAAGGATACAAAGCATGGATTCCCGAAGACTACCGTATCGTCGTGGTGGTGGATGAGGACCGAGGGGACTGTGCGAAGCTCAAAAAGTTAATGGAAGAAGCAGCCCGTTCTGCGCAACTCCCCACCAAGTCGGCCCCGCATCGCGGCAGGTTCACGGTGCTCAACCGCATTGCCGTAGAGGAACTGGAGGCCTGGTTTTTCGGAGATCCTTCAGCTCTGGCGAATGAGTTTCGAGGTGTTCCGGCCACGCTCGGGCAAAAGGCTCCCTATCGTGACCCCGATCAGATCGTGGGCGGGACGTGGGAAGCTCTGGAGCGTGTGCTGCAAAAGGCCGGACATTACCCCAGCGGCATTTCCAAGATCGAAGTGGCAAGGAGGATGTCCACACGGCTTGATCCCGCCCAAAACAAATCCGCCAGTTTTCAACAGTTGATCCAAGGACTGGCCTCACTCCGGCACTCGTGAGCCTCACCGAATCCATCGTCGAAGACGCCGCCCTGACGTGGTTCGGGGAGTTGGGCTATGCCATCGGTCACGGGCCGCAGCTCGCACCCGGCGAACCGGCGGCGGAGCGGGATTCGTTTGGCGAGGTGGTGCTTGTGGCCCGTCTTCGCCAAGGGCTACGACGGGTGAATGGGGCCTTGCCAGACGAGGCCATCGAAGAGGCGTTGCGAAAGATACTCCGCGTGGCGACGCCGTCACTGGTGCAGACGAACCGGGCCTTTCACCGGCTTCTTGTGACGGAGTCGATGTCGAGTACACCCGGCCGGACGGCAGCACGAAGCACGACAAGGCCTGGCTGGTGGATTTCTCCGATGTGCGGGCGAACGACTGGCTGGCGGTGAACCAGTTCACGGTGATCGAGGGCGCACTCCCCTCTCCCTCTGGGAGAGGGG
>CAIYFP010000329.1 GCA_903925515.1 uncultured Verrucomicrobiota bacterium | reverse complement strand
TGGCATCGGCCGCTGTGGGAGTGGGCTTGGCTCAAGAACGGCTTACGCGGGGATCAGGGGAGCCCGGGCGGCGACCCCCGTGGGCGGCGCCCGGGCGTGTTGCCTTCGCGACGCCCTTCAGCGGCGGCCCCGGGGCAGCCGCCACAGGACCAGCGCCGCGCCCGCGCCCAGCAGCGCCCACGTGGACGGCTCGGGCACGACGCCCACCTTGGCGCTGTCGAGCATGGCCGAGTCGAGGCTCTGGTGCGGCCCGGTCGCCGACATCTCGATGCGGTAGCTGGTGGCGCCCGTGCCCGTCAGGTTCCAGTCCCATCGGCTCGTCACGTTGAACCCGGGAAAGCCCTGCGAGGGCCCGCGCTCCAGCTCGACGCGGCCCGAGGGCGCAAGGTACTGGATGCCCGCGCCGACATCGTAGGCAAGGCGCACGGAGCCGTAGTCCAGCTCGGTGCCCAAGGTGCGCATCTGGAAGGTGACCAGTCCCACGGCCTCGCCGGGGTTGTGGTTGATCTGGTACGCCGCCGCGCCGGCGCCTTGGTACAAGTTGCCGCCGCCCGTCGCGATCGCGCCGGGCACGGTCTGGACCAGGGACGCGCTGCCGAGGGTGCTCGGGAGGTCCGGGACGTTGCCCGGTTGCCCGAAGCCGACGGTCAATCGTTCCCAGCCCCCCGCCGTTGCCCCCGGCACGCCCCGGTAGTCCGGCACCGCGAAGGTGCTTGTGTCCGCCAGCGCAGGGAGCGCCGCCGCCGCGATGGCGGCCACGGCCATGATGGATTGCAGTTTCATGTTTGATCTCATGCTCGTCTCGTTCGTGTTCATCGGATTTGGAAATTCACGCGCTCGCACCCCGCAGGGTTCATCCATTCCCGTGCATCTCAAGCTGGTATCCCACGCCCCAGACCGTGCGAAGGATCACGGGGTTCTCGGGGTCCGCCTCCACGATCCTTCGAAGCTTCAGCACGAAGTTGTCCACCGTGCGCGGCGTCGGGTACTCGTCACGCGGCCAGACCTCGTCGAGGATCTCGTCCCGGCGCACCACGGCGCCGCGTCGCGACGCAAGGAACCGCAGCAACGCCGCCTCCCGCGCTCCCAGCGCCGTCGTCCGGCCCTCACGTTCCACCTTCAGCGCCCCGAAGTGCACCCGTGCGCGCCCCACGTCCATGGGGTCGGGCACCGCGTCAAGGTGACGCCTCCGGCGCAGGCCGTTCTCCATCCGCAACACCAGCTCGTCGAAGTGGAACGGCTTCACGACGTAGTCCTCCGCGCCCAACGCGAGGCCATGGACACGGCGCTCCGGGTCGCCTTGGGCCGTGAGGAACACGACCCCGGTCCCCGGCCACCCGGCCCGCACCTCCCCCGCCAGATCGAACCCCGACCCGTCCGGCAATGCCACGTCCAGGATCACGAGGCCGAACCGGTCCATCGACAACTCGCGCCGGGCCTCCCGCAACGAGCGCGCCCATGTCGTGCGGTACCCCGCCGACGCCAACCGTTCCCGCAACGTCGCCCCAAGGTTCGCGTCGTCCTCCACCAGCAGCAGCGATGCCCGTGCGCGCTCAGCCATCGTGAACCTCCCCCTCGAACGCCAGCCGCGCCGCGAAGCCCCGGTCCGTCGCCCCGAACCGCGCGTCGCCGCCCATCCGCCGCATCAGTTCCCGGACAAGGTAGAGCCCCACGCCGGCCCCGGCCGAGTCCTTGCCCGGCGAGAACAATTCCCCCAGCCCGCCGGGCAACCCTCGCGCCGGCCCGCCATCGTCCATCACGACCAGCGCCACCCGGCCGGCGTCGGGCTCCGAGCGCACCGAGATTCCCAGCGCCCCGGGCCGCGCGTGCCGGACGGAATTCTCGAACAGGTTCCTGAGCATCGTGTGCACGCTCGCCGCGTTGGCCATCACGCCCACGTCCTCCGCGTCGTTGCGCACCACCACCGGCCTGCCCGGCGGCGGACGCCATGTCCGCACGAACTCCGCCACCACCGCCCGCAGGTTCACCGGTTGCACCGGGACCCGCCCGCCCCCCTCGATCCGCGCGAGCTCCAGCGCGCGCTCCACCTGCGACTCCAGCCGCGCCGAGTCCTCCAGCATGCGCTCGACCCACGGCCGCCCCTCGTGCCCGGGACGCACCACCTCCGCAAGCCCCTCCACCTCGAGCCGAAGCGCCGCCAAGGGCGTCCTCAGCTCGTGCGTGGCCGACGCAAAGAACGCCTGCAAGGCCCGCGCACGCGCCGCGTCCCGCCCATGCAGGACGGCCAAGGCCCCAAGGCTCACCATCAACGCCGCGAAGAAGGCCCCGCCCTCCCAGAACAACATCCGTTGCGTCCGCAGCCACTGCTCCTGCACGGCCGGCGCAGCAAGGCCCGCTTGCTGCTCCAGCACCGCGATCCGCCCCGACTGGCTTCGCATCAGCGACACCCACCATCCCCCAAGCCCGAACACCAACGCCAGCCATGCCACCTGGACCCAGATCAGGTGCCTCGTCCATCGTTGCGGCACACGCCCCCTCATCGCCTCGCCCGCTCGCATGGACGCCAGCCTTGGCCCGCCCTCGAAGCCTTGTCCATCCCCGCCACGGACACGACGCGCCGACGCACGCGCCCCGCCCCGTGCACGTCCGCCCCACTCCAGCCCCGCGCCTTTCTCGCAGCTCGCCATGCCGGCCCCCATCCTGCGCGTCGGCGTCCGCCGATGTGTCACCCGTTTGTCACGGGACACAAAAGGGGGCGAGCGTGCCTCGGCAAAGCTCCGACCCCGAACCCACTGGTGCTCCGGGGCGGCGACCCGGGACGCAAGGGGCCATCGCCGTTGGGCCTCCGGGTGGCCATGCCGCCTCCGGCTTCACCGAAACCCCGTCGTGTGCGCGTGGAGCCACTCGACGTCGGGGTTGCCCGGCGTGGGGACCCGAAGCTGCGTGTCCTGGCCCTTGCGGAGGACCGGGTTCGTGCGCGCATCCCTCCACTTGTGGATTTCCGAGTGCCCGTCCGCGAAGGCGAAGGAAGACGCCCGGTTGTGGTAGCTCGCGGGGAAGTCGATGACCTGGTATTGGCCCGGGTTGGCGGGCTTGCCGCCGGGCGTCGCGACGCCCGCCATGCTCACGGCAAACCAACCGTCATTGATGCTGTCCTCGCGCTCGTCCACCACCACCCAGATCCCGGCCGGCCCCGGCTGCACCATCTCGGACACCTTCTTGAAGACGATCAACCCGGCCGGCCCGTCCCACGCCTCCGAGTTGTATCCCAGCCATCCGTTCATCGAGAGCGTGCGCACCCGCGGGAGCGGCGCCTTGCTCCCGGGCACAAGGCCCACCGACGTGTCCGACGGGCAACGGAACGGTCGGTGCGTCTTCACGTACCGCCCCAACTGCGCCTGCGGCCCGACAAGGTTCAACGCGTTGGTGTTGTCCGAGTTCGGACCCGCGTTGACGGACCGCATCGTGCCCATGACCCAGTTGTCCTGCGGCATCGCGGACCCCGAGGCGTTCCCGCAGACCCGGCCGTCATGGTCGTCCGCGTACAGCATCCATCCCAGCATCACCTGCCGGGTGTTGTTCATGCACGAGATGCCCTGCGCCTTGCCCTTCGCCCGCGACAACGCCGGCAACAGCATGCCCGCAAGGATCGCGATGATGGCGATGACCACCAGCAACTCGACCAAGGTGAAGCCGGCGCCGCCTCCCCGGATCGCAGCGCCTCCCCCACGCCCTCTGGACGGGCCCGTTTCCATGTGCCGCCCATTCTCCCCATGCCGTCCCCATGTCAAGCCCACGCCCGGCGCAGGATTGACTTTGTTGCATGCTTGTTAACCGTCGGCCCCGCATCCGTGATCCGCGTGTCCCATCCCGGGAAGCGCCATGTCCGGACCGTTCATCAAGATGAAAAACTCCTCCCTCCTGCGCGCGGCAGTCCTGCTGTCGCTCGCCACCGCCACCACCACCCGCGCCGACTACCCGTCGGCTGTCCTCGCGGACGCACCCGTTGGCTACTACCGCCTGAACGATTCGCAGGCACGCTCCACGATCAACGTGAACAGCGGCAGCCTCGGCGCGGCCGCCAACGCCACCAACGACCTCCCCACCGGCATCGTCCGCTCCGTCCCCGGCGCCATCGCCGGCGACCCCGGCCGCGCCTCCTTCTTCGACTTCACCACGCGCACCCAAATCCCCTTCAACAGCGCCATCAACCGCCCCGCCGACCAACCGTTCACCGTCGAAGCATGGTTCCTCCCGTCGTCCGACCAATCCGGCAACGGCATGTCCCCCATCGCCAACCGGTGGACCCAAGGCGGCCCGCGCCAAGGGTGGGTGATGTTCCAGCGCCGCCCCAGCGCCGACAACACGAGCGGCGAGTCCGGCATCGGCTGGAACTTCCGCATGTACTCCGGCGTGGACACCAGCACCGCCCTGGACGTCACCAGCAGCCAGCCCTTCACCCTCGGCAAGTGGACCCACATGGTCGTCGTCTATGACCCCGTCGGCGCCGCCGGCGTCGGCTCCAAGCTCCACATGTACATCGACGGCGAGCTTGCCAACACCGCCGAGTGGACCAACGAAAGCAAGCCCGGGTACGCGCCCGTGACCGACGACCACGACGCCGCCCAGGCCGTCAACGGCCAGCCCGGCCTTGCCCTCGGCAACTACAACAACGCCAACGGCAACGCCGCCAACTTCGGCGCCACCAACCCGTGGTTCGGCGGCATCGACGAGTTCGCCTTCTATCCCGCCATGCTCACGGCGGAGCAGATCAAGGCGCACTGGCAGAACGGCACGAACGCCAACCGCACGCTCCCCTACGCCTCCCTCGTCCAATCCCACAACCCCAGCGTGTACCTCCGCCTCGGCGAGGTCGCCCCGGGCTCCGAGGGCCTCGTCAATGTCGGCGACCTGCGCACCGCCGGGAATGGCACCTACACGGCCGAGGTTCGCAAGGGCGCGCCCTCCGCGCTCGCCGGCAGCCCCGGCGACTCCTCCGTCGTCTATCACAGCCGCAACGGCAGCGCCTCGGCCTCCATCCCCTTCAACGAGGCCTTCAACCCGGACTCCAGCATCCCCTTCACCTTCGAGGCATGGCTCATGCCCACCCGCGACAAGCAGGGCGGCCAATGCCCCGTCAACAACCGCATGACCGGCGGCACCGGCCGCACCGGCTGGGTCATCTTCCAGCGCAACCCCAACACCACCTACCCGCCCTCCGAGGGACACGGATGGAACTTCCGCATGTATGGCGGCGCCGGCTCCTCCGGCTTCGACGTCAATACCGACACCGACTACGAGGTCGGCCGCTGGCAACACCTCGTCGTCACCTGGGAGCCCCAGGCCGACAACGGCGACCCCGCCGGCAACGGCAACCACCAGTACCAGGGCATCCTCACCGCCTACGTCGATGGCAAGCAGGTCGGCCGAAATGAAAACGCCCTCTATGCCGCCAACCGCGCCGTCCCCGAGGAAGGCCAAGGCAAGCCCCTCGGCACCCCCGCCGACCTCGGCATCGGCGCCTATAACATCGCCTCCGGCATCGGCTCCAACCCCTTCGAGGGCGGAATCGACGAGGTCGCGTTCTACAACAACTACGTCCTCAAGCCCGAGCAAATCACCGCCCACTACGAGGCCGGCAAGAACCGCAATCCCGGGACCCCCTACGAGTCCCTCGTGTACACCTCCGCCTTCGACGTGAACAACACGCCCGACCAAACCAAGGAGCGCGTGACCGTGCCCGCCCTCTATCTCCGGGCCAACGAGGTCCCCGACGCCGTGGCCGCCAACAGCGGCACGGCCGGCGCCCTCGCGGACGGCGTCCGCGTCAACGGCGCCAACGACGCCTCCGGCCCCGCCGGCCCCGGCCTCCCCGCCGGCAACAACGCCGTCTCCATCGGCGCCCGCAACTTCGTCTCCCTCAACAACCCCGCCGCCCTCAACTTCAGCGGCGTCATCACCCTCGAGGCATGGATCAAGCCCGATCCCTCCCAAGGCGCCCTCGCTCGCATCCTCTCCCACGGGCCCGCCATCCAGTCCGACTTCAACGTCGCCGGAACCGACATCGTCCTCGCCGGCTCCCTCCTCAGTCCCAACCAAGTCTCCCTCCACGTCGAGAACGGCACCGACTACGTCCTCGGCTCCACCGACGACACCGGCTTCCATGGTGTCCGCGCCCCAGTCGGCTCTGACCTCGCGGACGGCCAATGGCTGCACCTCGTCGGCACCCATGATGGCACCACATGGCGCCTCTATCGCAATGGCGTGGCCATCGCCAGCCAGGCCGACGCCAAGGGCTCCGTCCTCGTCAACGACGGCGACTGGGCCATCGGCTCCACCGGCTCCGGCTGGGCCGACCACTTCGCGGGCGCCATCGACGAGGTCGCCATCTACAAGAGGGCCCTCTCCGCCGCCGAGGTGAAGGCCCACTTCGACGCCGCCACCGCCGCCGCGGTCTCCAACATCTCGTTCGCCCGCACCGCCTCCGGCCTCCGCCTCTCATGGACCGGCGGCACCCTCCAGAAGTCCGCCTCCTTCAACGGCGGCTTCTCCGACGTCCAAGGGGCCTCCAGCCCCTACGACGTCCCCGCGTCCGACGACGCCGCGTTCTTCCGCCTCCGCCAATAACCCGCCCCCACGGGCGTTCCATGCAAGCCCCGCCCGTCCATCGGGCGGGGCTTTTCTTTTTCCCCGGCGATCCCGGCCCCATACCCGGTGACACCCGCCGCGCCGACGGGATAGCCTCGCGAGCAAGTGAATCACCGCCGCCTTTCCATGCACGCGCTCGCAGCCCGTGCCCTCGTCGCCGTCGCCCTCGGGCTCGTCGGTCCATCGGCGACCCCGGCAAGGTCCCAGGAGGCCTTCCGCAAGACCGTCCTCGAAGCCCTTTGCGACAACCCCATGGAGCTCGCTC
>CAIYFP010000328.1 GCA_903925515.1 uncultured Verrucomicrobiota bacterium | reverse complement strand
GGAAGATGCGACCGCCGTGATTGCCTCGGTTGACGACATGGTACCAGCCGTGGGGCACCCAGACGCGGAGGGGACGAGCCATGGCGGGATCGTCCCGACGCGCCAAGAATTGTCAATAGTTTAGATGTGACCCCATTGCCTAGGGCGTTGGATGGCCAGCGCCACGGATGCATCGAGGCGGGCGTCCGATTGCAGGACCCATGAGCGGAACCGTGACGTCTGCGTGGGGTTGGGCGCGGAGGACAGCCGGTCGAGGTCGGGGTGGGGGGACGTCGTGCAAAGACCCACGCCTGCGGCGTCGGCGGCGTTGAGTGTTTGCTCGCGGTGCCCCTCGATGGGAACGGCGAGGGTGGGCTTACCGAGCCATCCGGCCTCCGACAAGGACTCGAAGCCGGCGCTGCACAGGACGGCGTGGGCCGAGTCCATCAGACGCAGGAAAAGGCGGGCGTCCAACGCATGCACGACGACCCCGGGCGCGGCCTTCTCGTGGGCGGGTGCTCCGGGCCGATGACAGAAGACGTGGGCGCGGAGGCTTCGGCGTTGGCGCAGGGCATCGAGGAGCGGGGGCAGGTAGCCGGCGTTGAGGAGGTAGGCGAGCAGGTGGCCGTCGTTGGCCCTGCCGTCCATGGCGAGGACCTCGTCTCGAAGCAGCGGGGGTGCGACGATGCCTGCCTGCCCGATGCCGCGTGGGTCGGCGTCGTAGTAGGACAAGGCATGCCGGGCGTCCGCTCGTCCGGTGAATGCAACGTATTGGAGGAAGCCCCAGTGGACGGGCGAGGGTCCGGCGGGTCTGGGATACTGCGGATGCCGGAGCATGAACTGGTGCCCGACCGCGAGGACGGGCACGGCGCGCCGTGGAGAGCGGGCGTACCACCCCGCCGTAGGCTCCATGAAATTGACGAGAAGATCGGGACGCGTTTCGGCCACCGTGTCGGCGATGCTGGCTGCGGACCGCCGGAATGCGCCGAGGCGGGTGACGAGGAACCATACCGTGCCGGCGACATCGAGGCGACGCTGGCGTTGGTAGCGCATCTCGGGGCTGGCGAGGGGCCGGACGGGCACGCCGAGCCCGTGTTCAAAGAAGGCCGGCCAGCTCCGGTTGGGCGGGCGGCCGGCCATCGCCGCCACGATTTGGTGGCCGCGTCTCCGTGCCCAGTCCTTGAACGCCAGCGCCTGGGTCATGTGCCCGCGCCCCTCTCCCTGAACCACCAACGCCACGTTCATGGTAGCGAATCAACTCGAAGGAACCGTCGAAATGCTCCGCCAACGCCGTGCAGCTCTCCACCCAGTCGCCGCAGTTCATGTAGGTCATGCCGTCGATGACCCGGATCTCTGCCCGGTGGATGTGGCCGCAGATGACGCCATCCACGCGAGCGGCGGCCGCCATGCGGCACATGCCCTCCTCGAAGCGGGTGACGTACTGGACGGCCGACTTGGCCTTCAGCTTGAGATGGGACGCGACGGACCAGTAGCCGAAGCCGAGCCTGCGCCGGACGCGGTTGAAGTGGAGGTTGAGGTCGAGGATCCAGTCGTAGGCGCGGCTGCCCACGCGCTCGAGCAGCCGGTTGAAGTGCACCAGCCCGTCCAGTTGATGCCCGTGCAGCACCAGCATCCTCCGCTTGTCTGCCGTGACATGGACCACGCGTTCCATGAGCTCGACGCCTCCGAGGGACAACCCGGTGAAGTCCTCCATGAACTCGTCGTGGTTGCCATGGAGGTAGGTCACGCGCGTCTCCTTGCGGTTCATCCTCAGGATCTTCTGGACCACCGTGTTGGCGTCGGCGTCCCAATGCCAGCGGCGCCGGAGCTCCCAGCCGTCCACGACGTCGCCCACGAGGTAGAGCTGCCGACACTCCACGCCGCGGAGGAAGTCCAGCAACGCCCGCGCCTGCGAGTGGCGGCTGCCAAGGTGCACGTCTGAAATCCAAAGGGCGCGGTAACGCATGCGGGCCGGGCAGGCCCCGCCCGGCGGCGTCATGTTCGCCCGAGTTTGCTGCCCGTGGGCAAGGCTGGCATGGGCCGTGACGACAACGTGGCATTCCCGTCACCCACCCGAAGCGATCAGGCTGCGTTGCGCGAGGCCGGGCATGGCGATGGCGGGAGCGTTGCCGCCGTCGTTGACACTGCGCGGTGGGGTTCGCAAGGCTGGCGAGCCTATGGCGGAGCCGAAAGTCAACGAGCTGATGGAGAAGATCGTGAGCCTCTGCAAGAGGCGGGGGTTCGTGTATCCCTCGTCCGAGATCTACGGGGGCATCAACGGCTTCTGGGACTACGGCCCGCTCGGGGCGGAGCTCAAGCGCAACGTCAAGGAGCTTTGGTGGAGCCGCATGACCCGGCTGCGCGAGGACGTCGTTGGGCTGGAGGCCACGATCATCATGCACCCCCGCATCTGGAAGGCCTCGGGGCACGTGGACACGTTCAGCGATCCCATGGCGGACTGCCTCCTGACGCGGAAGCGGTTCCGGGCCGACCAAATCGAGCCGCAGTCCGGCACGGCCTACCATTACACGGGCGGCACGGACCCGGCCTCGGGCAAGGTGGTCGCGGAGCCCTACGCGGTGTTGCTGCCGCCGGGGAAGCCGGTGGAGAGCGCGCGGAGGCTGGCGGTCCAGTTCTACCAGTCGCGCGGGCTGGGGCCCGTGGAGCTTCAAGGCGAGCGGGCCGAGAAGGTTGAGAACTCGCAGCGCTTCAACCCGGACAACGGATCGCTGCTGACGGAGCCCCGCCCGTTCAACCTGATGTTCAAGACGTACGTGGGCCCGGTGGCGGACGAGGACAACGTGGCCTACCTGCGCCCGGAGACCGCGCAGGCGATCTTCGCGCAGTTCAAGAACGTGCTGGAGACGTCCCGGCAGAAGGTGCCGTTCGGCATCGCGCAGATGGGCAAGGCGTTCCGCAACGAGGTTACGCCGCGCAACTTCACCTTCCGGTCGCGGGAGTTCGAGCAGATGGAGCTGGAGTTCTTCATCAAGCCGGACGAGGTGGTGGAGGCGTTGGCGGGGAGGGTGGCGCGGCCCGAGGCGCCGGGGCACCCAGGCGAGCCCGCTGCGGACTGGGGCTGGCAGATGTGGCACCAGTACTGGGTGGAGGAACGCATTCGGTTCTACGAGTCCATCGGGCTTCCGCGCACCTCCCTTGAGGAGTACTGGCAAAAGCCCGAGGAGCTGGCGCACTACGCCCGCGCGACGGTGGACTTGCTGTACAAGTTCCCGTTTGGCACGCAGGAGCTGGAGGGCATCGCCGCGCGCGGCGACTTCGACCTGAGCCAGCACGAGCGCAGTTCCGGCAAGGCCCAAGGGGTGTTTGACGAGGAACTGCGCACCGCATGGGGGAAGCTCGCGCCGGAGGTGCAACAGCGGCTCTCGGAGTCGTACCGGCAACACCGGCTGAATTACCTGCTGCGTGCGGGGGTGCCGGAGGCCGAGGCCGCGAAGGACGCCGCCGAGGACGCCGCCGGGCTGGCCAAGGGGCAGTACATCCCGCACGTGATCGAGCCCTCGGCCGGCGTGGACCGCCTCATCCTTGCGTTGCTTGCCAACGCGTACAACGAGGTCACCTCGACGGATGACAAGGGCCGGAGCGAGACCCGGGTGGTCATGCGGTTCCACCCGTCCGTCGCGCCGTTCAAGGTCGGCGTGTTCCCCCTGCTCAAGAACAAGCCCGAGCTGGTGGCCAAGGCGCGCGAGGTCTTCGGCATGCTGCGCGGCTCGATGCTGGCGTTCTACGACGACTCGGGGGCCATCGGGCGGAGGTACGCGCGCCAGGACGAGGCGGGGACGCCCTTTTGCGTGACGGTGGACTTCGACACGCTCGGGGAAACCCCGGAGCTCAAGGACACGGTGACCGTGCGGCGGCGCGACGACGCGTCGCAGGAGCGGGTGCCGTTGGCCGGGCTGGGCGATTGGCTGGCGTCGGCCATCCGGTGATGGCGCGCCCCCGCGAACGAAGGCAGGGTTGCGGCGCATGAATCGCGCGACGCGCATCTCGTACGGGTTCGTCCTCGGCCTTCTTGCCATGGTGGCGGCCATGCACATGACCGTGCCGCTCATCACCGTGCTGTTCTCGTTCTTCGCGCTGCACCAGCTCAGCTTCGGCCAGCGCTGGCTGGGGCTGGCCTTGTTCGCGGTGGTGCTCGCGGGGGTGAGCAGCGGGCTCTGGTTCTTCACCGGGCAGGCCATGGTCGCGCTTCCCAAGATCGCCAACGAGTCCATCCCGCGCGTCATCGACTACGCCACGGCGCGCGGGCTGGAGCTGCCGTTCACGGACATGGGCAGCCTCAAGTCGATCATCCTCGGCAAGGTCCAGGAACACCTTGGGGAGATGAGCCAGCTCGCGGGCATCACCAAGTACCTCCGCGCCATCGCCGTCGAGGCCGTCTCCGTCCTCATCGGCATCGTCGTCGCCATCAGCCTCTTCCTGACGCGCAAGCTGGACCTTGGCAGCCATCCGGGGGCGGAGGAGGGCAACCTGTACGCCGCGACGGGCCAGGCCGTCGTCGAGCGCTTCACCACGTTCTATCGCAGCTTTGCGACCGTCATGGGCGCGCAGATCGTCATCTCCGGCATCAACACGGCCCTGACCACCGTCTTCCTCGTGTGGAACCACTACCCCCACCTCGGGGTCGTCGTGGTGCTCACCTTCCTCCTCGGCCTGCTTCCCATCCTCGGCAACCTCCTCTCCAACACCCTCATCATCGGCGTCGGCCTCACCCTGTCGGAGCGCACCGCCGTGCTCGCGCTGCTCTTCCTCGTGGTCATCCACAAGCTCGAATACTTCCTCAATTCCAAGATCATCGGCGACCGCATCCGCAACCCGATGTGGCTGACGTTGCTGGGGCTGGTCATCGGCGAGCGCCTCATGGGCATCCCCGGCATGATCCTCGCCCCGGTCGTCCTGCATTACATCAAGGTCGAGATGTCGCTGGTGAAGGCCGAGCGCGGCCGTTCCCATGGCGAGCCCCCCGCCGCGTCCAACCCCGTCCCCTGACCCGTGCGCCTCGTCCTCGGCCAGATCGACGTCCGCTGGGAGGATCCCGAGGCCAACGCCCGGCGCGTCACGGACGCCCTCCAGTCCGTGCGACCCGAGCCCGGCTCATGGATCCTCCTCCCGGAAATGTGGTCCACCGGCTTCACCATGGACGCCCGGCTCGCCTGCTCCCGCGCCGCCGCCGTCGCGACCGAAGCCCAGCGTTCATGGGCTGCCCAGTTCCTCTCCCGCGTCGTCGGCGGCATCGCCGGCATGGATGCGGGCCGCCCCCGCAACCGCGTCCTCGGGCACGACCCCTCCGGCCGGCAATGGCTCGCCTTTTCCAAGCTCCACGGCTTCTCGCCGGCCGGCGAGCACGCCGCCTACGGCCCGGGCGACGGCGTCGTGGTGGAGGCGGCGGACGACTGCCTCGTCGCGCCCTTCATCTGCTACGACCTGCGGTTTCCGGAGGTGTTCCGGGAGGCGTCCGCGCGCGGGGCCGACCTGCTGCTGGTGCTCGCGAACTGGCCGGCGCGACGCGACCGCCACTGGCGGGCCTTGCTGGTGGCGAGGGCCATCGAGAACCAAGCATGGGTCGTGGGCGTCAACCGCGCCGGCACCGACCCCACCGCCGCCTATGCCGGACGCAGCCTCGTCGTGGACCCCACCGGAGTTGTCCGGGCCGACGCGGGCGAGGGCGAGCGTTGGCTCTCGCTCGACATCGACATCGGGGAGGCCGCCCGTTGGCGCGCCGAGTTCCCCGCCCTCAAGGACCGTCGCACCCCTCCCCCCTGAACCCATGCCAGCGCCCGGCATCAGCGTCGTGATCCGAACCCTCGACTCCGCTAGCACCCTCGGGAAGGTCCTCGCCCGGCTCGACCTGACCCCCGACGACGAGCTCGTGATCGTGGACTCCGGGTCGTCGGACGGGACGCTGGCCATGGCCGCCTCGGCGGGGGCGCGCATCGTCCGGATGCGCCGCGAGGAGTTCACGTACGGCGGCGCCCTGAACCTCGGGTTCGAGACCGCGAGCCGCCCATGGGTGCTGAGCCTGAGCTCGCATTGCGTGCCGGTGCGCGGGGATCTCCTGGTGCGGTTCCGCAAGGCCGCCATGCGCTTCGGGCCGGAGGTGGCCGCCGCCGTGGGCCCCATCGTGGGGGAATTCCCGAGTCCCCTCCCCGACGGCGTCACGCTCTACCATCCCGGCGAGCTGGCGAAGGGCTTCGGGTTTGGCGCGGGCAACCCCAACTGCCTGTACCGTCGGGCCGCATGGGAGCGGCGCCCGTTCAACCCCGACGGCAGCCCCGGGGAGGACTTCCAGTGGTACTTTGCCGCGATGGGCGCCGGCGAGGTGATCGCGGCGGTCCATGCGGCGGCGGTGGAGTATGCCTCGCGTCGTTCGATGGTGGCGTTCTACCAGAAGGGACGACTGGAACGTCGCTTTACCTCGCGACTCTTCGAGGTGCACCAGCCCAGCATTGCCGGATGGCTTGTGCGCATCCTCAAGATGGCCGCCTTCGTCGCGCTCCGCCGCATGCATTGGCGCACTGCCATGGGCAGCGTCGCCTACTACGCCGGCATGCTTGCCGAGGCCCGCGCCGACCGTCGCCGGGAACAAGGTTGACACCGGGGCTTCGTCGGCGGGACGTTCTTCCCATGAACGAATCCCCCGCAGCAACGGTCACGAACCGTCGCGACTTCCTCCGGACCACCGGCACGTTCGCGGCCGCGTCCGCGCTCGCCGGCGTGGCGATCCCGCACGTGCACGCCGCCGAGAGCAACACGATCAACATCGCGCTCGTGGGCGCCGGCGGGCGCGGCACTGGCGCCGCCAACAACGCCATGAGCATGAAGAACGGCGGCCCCGTGAAGCTCGTCGCCATGGCCGACGTCTTCGAGAACCGCCTCAAGTCCTCCTTCGAGGGCCTCAAGGGGCAGCACGCCGACAAGGTCTCCGTCTCGGACGACACGCGGTTCGTCGGGTTCGACGCCTACAAGCAGGCGATGGACGCGCTGAAGCCCGGCGACATCGTCATCCTCGCGACGCCGCCCGCGTTCCGCTGGGTTCAGTTCACCTACGCCATCCAGAAGGGCCTCAACGTGTTCATGGAGAAGCCCGTCACCGTCGATGGGCCGACCTCGCGCCGCATGTTCGACCTCGCGAAGCAAGCGGACGCGAAGAACCTCAAGGTGGGCGTGGGCCTGATGTGCCGGCATTGCCGCATGCGCCAAGACCTCGCCAAGCGCATCCAGGACGGCCAGATCGGCGACGTCGTCGCCATGCGCGCCTACCGCATGCACGGGCCCGTCGGGTCCGCCTTCTCCGAGGCCCGCAAGCCCGACGAGAACGAGACGCTCTACCAGATCCGCCGCTTCCACTCCTTCCTCTGGGCCTCCGGCGGCTGCTTCTCGGACTTCTACATCCACAACATCGACGAAACCTGCTGGATGAAGAACGACTGGCCCGTCGAGGCCCAGGCCTC
>CAIYFP010000327.1 GCA_903925515.1 uncultured Verrucomicrobiota bacterium | reverse complement strand
TAACTCGACCGGTGGGACTCGCACCCACGTGGTGACCAACTTCACTGGCGCACGTCGGGAGGGAAGCGATTGCGAAGCGGATGCTTGTGCAATCCGAGGAGTGAGCGAGGCGCGGGCCGGTACGAGGCCCGTAACGAGCGAACGACGAAGGAGTTGCGCAAGCAGATCGAGCAAGCACGACCGATCCAACTGCATCGCTCCGGCTAAGGGCGGGGCGGCCTTGCCCGGGGTTGCCTTGCTTTGGCACGCTGTCCCGGGATGCATTCGTTTCGCTACGTTGGAAAGGAACTGTTCTGCGAGGATTCGTCGCTTGGGGCGTTGGCCGTGAAGCACGGGACGCCGTTGTACGTGTATTCGCAGGCCACGCTGACGGACAACTACCGGCGGCTGCACGGGGCGCTGGAGCCGCTGGACCGCATGGTGTGCTTCGCGATGAAGTCGAACTCGAACCTCGCGGTGATCCGGACGCTGGCCGGGCTGGGGAGCGGGTTCGACGTGGTGAGCGCCGGGGAGCTGGCGCGGACGCTGGCGGCGGGAGGGGATCCCTCGCGCTGCGTGTTCGCGGGCGTGGGCAAGACCGAGGAGGAGATCCGCTACGCGCTCCGTCAGGGGATCTACAGCTTCAACGTCGAGTCCGAGCCCGAGCTGCGGCGCATCTCGAAGGTCGCCACCCGGCTCCGCAAGATTGCGCCGGTCGCGGTCCGGGTGAACCCCAACGTGGACGCGCATACCCACGCGAAGATCACGACCGGCACCTACGAGAACAAGTTTGGCATCGCCTTCGAGTCCATCGAGAAGGTCTATGCGCGCGCCGCGCGCCTGCCCCACATCCGGCTGAGGGGCCTCCAGATGCACATCGGGTCGCAGCTCACGGACGTGCGGCCGTTCAGGCAGGCGGTCGAGAAGGTGGCGCCGCTGGTGACGCGCCTCGCGCTCCGTCACGGGCTCGAGTTCTTCAGCATCGGCGGCGGGATTGGCATCATCTACCAGGACGCCCTTGCCTCGGGCTCCCCCGGTTGGTGGTCCGGCCCGAAGGGCAAGGGAATCCTCACGCCCGAGTCCTACGCCGCCGAGCTGGTCCCGATGCTCCGGCCGCTCGGCCTGCGCATCCTGCTCGAGCCGGGCCGCTTCCTGACCGGCAACGCGGGCGTCCTCGTGTCACGCGTGGAGTACATCAAGAAGACCGGGAAGAAGAACTTCGTGATCGTCGATGCCGCCATGAACGACCTCATCCGGCCCGCGTTCTACGATTCCTTCCACGAGATCGTGCCCGTCACGCGCAAGGGCGGCGCCATGATCCCCTCGGACGTCGTCGGCCCCATCTGCGAGTCCGGCGACACGTTCGCAAAGGACCGTCCGTTGCCCAAGGTGGGCGAGGGCGACCTGCTCGCGTTCATGAGCGCGGGGGCGTACGGGTCGGTGATGGGATCGACCTACAACTCCCGGCCGCTCGCGGCCGAGGTGCTCGTGCATGGCAAGAAGGCGGCGGTGGTGCGAAGGCGGCAGCCGTTGGCCGACGTGTGGGGCCTGGAGTCCACGGCCCCGTGGCAATAGGAACCCCTTGCCCCGCATTCTCGCCTCCACCTACGTCGCCCCCCGGCTGCTCCGGGACGGCCATGCGCAGACCGTCTATCCCACGCTGAGCCGCCGGGTCGCGCCCGTCCCCTACGATCGGCAGCGGGTCGTGCTGTCGGACGGCGACTTCGTGGACGTGGACCACTCGCGGGTGGGCGCGCGGCGCGTGGCCGTGGTCTCCCACGGGCTCGAGGGGCATTCGCGCCGCCCCTACGTCCTCGGCATGGCGCGCGCCTTCAACGCGGCGGGCTGGGACGTCGCCGCATGGAACTTCCGCGGTTGTTCCGGCGAGGCCAACCGCCTCCTCAAGTTCACCCACAGCGGCGCGTCGTCGGACCTTGCCGAGGTAATCGACGCCGTGCTCGGCGCGGGCCGTCACGACAAGCTGGTGGCGGTGGGCTTCAGCCTCGGGGGCAACCTCACCCTCAAGTACCTCGGCGAGCGCGGGTCCGACCTGCCGCGCGCGGTGGTGGGCGGGGTCGCATTCTCGGTGCCCACGGACCTGCGCGGCTCGGCGGAACGCATGGCGCGGCCCGCGAACCGGCTCTACATGCGGCGTTTCCTGTCGGACCTTCGCGGGCGAATGACCTCGAAGGCCGCGCAGTTTCCCGGCCGCGTCTCGTTGGAGGGCTACGACGGGATCCGGGACTTCCGGGGATTTGACGAGCGCTACACCGCGCCGCTGCACGGGTTCCTGAACGCCGACGACTACTGGGCCCGGAGCAGCGCGAACGCCCATCTCCGCGGCATCAGGGTGCCGGCGTTGTTGGTGAACGCCATGGACGACCCGTTTCTTTCCGAGGGTTGCTTCCCGTGGGCGGAGGCGGAGGCGAGCACGTGGTTGCACCTCGAGGCCCCCGAGCATGGCGGGCACGTGGGATTCGTTTCGTTCGGGTCGGAGTCGTACTGGTCGGAGCGGCGCGCGACGGAGTTTGCGTCGGCCCTGTAACCAAGGCGGGCACGCGAGGCCGCAGGCCTAGGGGATTCCCCGAGGATGGGCGGGCCATGCCCGAGGCATCGTTCGGGGTTGACCCGGGTTCCCGACGACGACGCGCCAGCCCAAGATTGCATTCGCAACGACAAGAAAGGCGAAGCATGAGCAGCAAGGATTCCATCCTCGAAACCATGGCCGGGTCGGAACTGTTCCGCGGCTACGAACGTTCATTTGGGGAGGCCACCGGGCTCCCGCTCACCCTCCGCACGCCGGACGCATGGCAGGTCGCGCAAAAGGACAGCCGCCACCAGAACCCCTTCTGCGCGCTCATGGCCTCCCAGAGCCGCAGCTGCGCGGCGTGCCTCCACGTGCAGCAGCAGCTCTCCGACAACGCCACCGACAAGCCCGTCACGAGCGTGTGCTTCGCAGGGCTAGCGGACTCCGCCGTTCCCGTGCGGGTGGGAAGCAAGGTTATCGGGCATCTCCAGACCGGGCAGGTCGCCCTCAAGGCACCCAGCAAGGCACGCTTCGGAAAGGTCCGGAGGAAGCTCGACGAGCTGGGCGTGCCGGGGGACCGGGCCGCCCTTGCGGAAGCATGGCTCAAGTCGCCCACGATGACCCGTCGCCAGTATCAAGGCGCGGTCGAGCTGCTCGCTCACTTCGCCAGCCAGCTTTCGGCCGCGTCCAACCAACTCGCCATCCGGCAGGCCAACGCGGAGCCGCCCGTGATCACCCGCGCCAAGGCCTACATCGCCGAGCACCTTTCGGAGGACATCTCCCTCGGGGACGTCGCCAAGGCCGTTCACATGAGCCGGTTCTACTTCTGCAAGAGCTTCCGCAGGCACGCCGGCCTGCACTTCACGGACTACGTCTCCCGGCTACGCGTCGAGCGCGCCAAGGAACTCCTCCTGAACCCCCACCTCCGCATCTCCGAGATCGCCTACGAGGTCGGGTTCCAGTCGCTCACCCACTTCAACCGGGTCTTCCGCCGCGTCATGGGCAAGTCTCCCACCCAATACCGCGGCCATGTCGGGGTCGCCTGACCCGCCCTCCACCGCCCCGGCGCGCCATGGCCAACCCCACGCCGCTCGCCGCGAGCAATTCAGGTTTTCCAATGCCCCGTTCGCATGGCGTCATCCCACGGTCCATGAAGCAGCAAGCAAAGCGCAACCTCGCCACGGCCCGCCCGGGCCGGGCCCGCCCGCGCGCGAATCGCCCCGCTGCCCCGCCCGCCGCTGCCCCGCCCGCCTCCGAGGTGGAGGCCCGCCTGCAAGCCGTCTTCAACACCGCCGTCGAGGGCATCGTCACCATCGACGAGCGCGGCCACATCGACTCCATCAACCCGGCTGCCGAGGCCATGTTCGGCTGGCCGCAGGGCGAGCTGCTGGGCCGCAACATCAACTCCCTCATGCCGGAGCCCTACCACTCCCGCCATGACGGCTACCTGCACCAGTACCGCGAGACGGGCCAGCGCCGGGTCATCGGCATCGGTCGCGAGGTGTTCGGGCGTCGCAAGGACGGGACCGTGTTCCCCATTGAACTGTCCGTTGGCGAGTTCCGCGTGGGGGGAAGGCGCCTGTTCACCGGCATCCTGCGGGACATCACCGAGCGGCGCCGGTTGCAATCCGAGGTGCTGCACATCTCGGAGCAGGCCCAGCAACGGATCGCACAGGACCTGCACGACGACCTGTGCCAGCAACTGGCGGGGATCGAGTTCATGGCCCAGACGCTCGCGACCCGCCTGCACGAGGCCCGGCGCCCCGAGGCTGCCGCCGCCGACGAGGTCGCCGCGCTCGTCCGCTCCGCCACCGAGCACACCCGGAACCTGTCCCACGGGATGTCCCCCTTGCGTCCCGGCCCCGACAGCCTCGCCACCGCGCTGGAGGAACTGGCCGTCCGCACCGCCCGGCACTTCGACGTCCGGGTCGATTTCCACTGCCCGGAGCCCGTCGCGCTCCACGACCTGCCCGTCGCGACGCACCTGTTCCGGGTGGCGCAGGAGGCCATCTCGAACGCGCTTCGACATGGCAGGGCGAGACATGTGGAGGTTCATGTGTCGCGGTCCCCCGGCGAGGTCCGCCTTCTGGTCCGGGACCACGGGAAGGGCATCCCGGCAAGCCTGCCCAGCTCCGCCGGCATGGGCCTTCGCATCATGCAGTACCGCGCCGGGATCATCGGCGGTCACCTTTCCATCCAGCGCGAACCCTCCGGCGGCACTTCCGTCACGTGCACCGTGCCCGTCGATGTCCACCCAACCCCGCACCCCACCCATGAAGGCCGAAGCAAGGTCAAGGGCCGGACGCGCCCGGCGCATCCTGCTCGTCGATGACCACCCCATCACGAGGCAGGGCCTTGCCGCCATGATCGGCAACGAGGCCGACCTCGTCGTGTGCGGCGAGGCCGAGGACGCGGCCTCCGCGTTGGCCGCCGTGGAGAGGTTGCGGCCCGACCTTGTGGTAGCCGACCTCAGCCTGCCCGGGAGGAACGGGCTGGAATGGATAAAGGACCTCGCCGTCCGTCACCCAGGCGTCGCGACGCTGGTGCTGTCCATGCACGACGAATCGCTCTACGCGGAACGCGCCATCCGGGCAGGCGCGCGGGGCTACCTCATGAAGTCGGCGGGCGGCCGGGCGGTGCTGGAGGGCATTCGCACCATTCTTGCCGGACGAATCCATGTGAGCCCGGCGGTCTCGAGCCGAATCCTGGAGTCGCTGGCTCGCGACGCCACTCCCTCCAAGCGCCCGGGAGGGGGCCCCGATTCCCTCGTTCAAAAGCTATCCGACCGGGAGTTCGAGGTGTTTCAACTCATCGGCCACGGGCATGGGACCCGCGAGATCTCGGGCCGGCTCAACGTGAGCATCAAGACCGTCGAGGCGCACCGCGCGAACCTGAAGACCAAGCTGGGCGCCAAGGATGCAACCCAGCTCGTCCGGGAGGCTGTCCGCTGGGTTGAGTCCCAGAACGCGATCTAGGCTGGCCTTCCCAGCAAGGCCAGTCACGAATCCACGCTTCCCGAACCGTGCCCGGTCACTTCGGGCGCGTCGTCCGCTCCTGGAGCCACGACACGTCTTGGTTGTTCGCCGTGGTGATGTCATCCACCACGATGCTGCCCTTCTTGAGGGGAGGCGTCGTTCGCGCGTCCACCCACCTCCGGATCTCCGAATGCCCATCCGCAAACGAAAAGCCCCCGGCACGCCCGTGGTAGAAGCCCGGGAGATCGAAGAAGCCCCAAAGGCCCGGGTTGGTGCGAAAGCCCCGCATTTTCACGAGGAAGTTGCCCATGTCGATGCTGTCCTCGCGCATGTCGAGCAGCAGCCATGTCTGCGAAGGGCCCGGGTCGGTCAGGTCGCCCATCTTGCGATAGATGCGAAAGGTCCCGACGTCCTGGGAGTATCCGCCGTCGGTCCCGGCCCATCCGCCAAAGAAGGTGTTCATGGACATGGACCGGAGCCGGGGGAGCTTCCGGCCCGCGACGGTGATCGACGAGAGGTCGGCCGGGCATCGCCAGATCGCGAGGTTGTTGCCGCAGTACTTCCAAATGGGGCTCTTCTTGATCGTGCGGTCCGGGTCCCAGTTGTCGCGGTTGGCCGGGTTGAAGTCCAAGGTGCCCGTCACCCACGAGTACTTGAGCCCGTCCGGGTTGGTTCCGTTCTCGGAGGCGAACAGGAGGAGGTCGTTGTTGTCCTCCGTGTACATGCGCCATGCCAAGGCCAGTTGCTTGTGGTTGTTCATGCACTGGATGCCCTGGGCCTTGGCCTTGGCCTTTCCCAGTGCCGGGAGCAACATCCCCGCGAGGATTGCGATGATGGCAATCACCACCAACAGCTCGATCAACGTGAACCCGCCGCGACGGCCGCGGCGCAACCCCGCCCCTGAAGTGTCTTGTGTTCCCATAGAATTCTCCTGCTCTCGCAACCCATGAGGCAACAATCATGCCGGCCATGGTTGAACAACGGAAGCACCGCTCGTGTCGGGCACCGTCCCGCCGTGTCACCGGACTGTCAAATGGCAACTTCTCCACCCCCATCCGCAGTTCACGCTTCGACCGCCGCGTCGCCATCAGCATCATTCAAGGCACGCATGAATCGCGTTTCCATGCCCGTCGCAGGGCCATTGCTGTCCCGCAGGAACTGGATCGCCGCCTCCCTCGTTGCATTGACCCCCGCGTGCCAAGGCCCTCGCGCGTTCTCGCTGCCACGCACGACGCCCCCGGGCACCGTCATCTGTCATTCACCCGCCTCCTCGGGCCTCTACATCGGCTCGCCATCCCTCGCCCTCCTGCCCGGCGGCGATTATGTCGCGTCCCATGACTTCTTCGGGCCTCGCTCCGGGGAGCACGACCTCGCCACCACGCGCGTCTTCCGGTCCTCCGACCGCGGGCGCACATGGCGCCTTGCATCCGTCGTCGAGGGCGCGTTCTGGTCCTCCCTGTTCGTGCATCGCGGCGCGCTTTACCTGCTCGGGCCAGACCGCCACCACGGACGGGTCCTCATCCGACGGTCGGCCGACGGCGGCCGGACATGGTCGCGGCCGACGGACGATCGCTCGGGCGTGCTGCGGACCGGGTTGCAGCATCATGGCGCGCCCGTGCCCGTGATCGAGCACCAAGGACGTCTTTGGCGAGCCATGGAATGGCGCAACCCTCCCGAGGCATGGGGCGTGAACTACCGGGCCGGGGTCCTTTCCGCCCCGGCGGACAGCGATCTTCTCGACGCGGCGAACTGGACGACCAGCGAGTTCCTGCCCAGCGACCGGACATGGAACCACGGCGACATGGGGGCGTGGCTCGAGGGCAACGTCGTGGTCGCCCCGGACGGCCGCCTCGTGAACCTCATGCGCGTGGACACCCGTGGGCTCCCCGAAAAGGCCGCCATCCTTGATGTCGCCGCCGACGGACGGTCCTTGGCCTTCAATCCGGACACCGGATTCATCGACTTCCCGGGCGGCGCCAAGAAGTTCACCGTGCGCCCGGATCCTGCGGGTGGCGGGTACTGGACGTTGGCTTCCGTCGTCCCGCGCGGCTGGCACACGGCCGGGAAGCCCGCGCGCATCCGCAACACCCTTGCGTTGGCTTCAAGCGCCGACCTGCGCCAATGGAAGGTCCAATGTCATCTGCTCCACCACGTGGACTACCACAACCACGGCTTCCAATACGTGGACTGGCACTTTGACGGGCCGGACATCGTGGCCGCATGCCGGACGGCCCACGACGACGGCATGGGGGGGCGCGCACAATGCACATGATGCCAACTTCCTGACGTTCCATCGCATCCGGGGCTTCCGCAGGCTGACGATGGAAGATTCGGTAGCGATGACCCGGCTGGAGCCTTGATCCAAGGGGCGACGGCGGGAGCCACGACGCGACGGCTCCAAAAGAGAGCGCCCCGGGGCAAACCCCGGGGCGCGGTCCGCCAACTCAGGCAAGGCCGGGCTAGTCGCCGCCGCCGCCGTCGCTGCCGAGCTTGTCGATCAGCGTGATGAGCGGGAGGAAGAGGGCGATGACGATGGAACCCACGATGACGGCGAGGAAGACGATCATGATGGGCTCCAGCAACGACGTCATGGCCGACACGGCGTTGTCCACTTCCTCGTCGTAGTTGTCGGCGATCTTGAGCAACATTTCCGGCAGGGCGCCCGTTTGCTCGCCGACGTCCACCATGGAGATGACCATCGGGGGGAAGACGGATGATTTCTCGAGCGGGGCGGTGATGGTCTCGCCCTCCTTGACGGAGTCATAGACGGCGGAGACGGCGCGTGCGACGACGAGGTTGCCAGCCGTCTCGCGGACGATGGTGAGGGCCTGGAGGATGGGCACGCCGGACTGGACGAGGGTGCCGAGGGTCCGGGTAAACCGGGCGATGGCGACCTTGGAGATGACGGAGCCGAGGACGGGGAACTTGAGCTTCACCTGGTCCCAGACGTAGGCACCCTTCTTGGTGCGCAGGGCGATCTTGAAGGCGATGACGAAGGCGACGAGGCCCCATATGACGGGGCCCGGCAACGGGAAGCCGCCGGCCCATTCGGGGAAGACGATGGTGTAGTTCTTCAGCGTGTCCGAGATGTTGAGGACGAAGACCGTGAAGCCCGGCATGCCGGCGTCGCCACCGAGGAGGTCCGCGAAGATGGCCTTGAACTTGGGAACGACGACGATCATCAGGAGCGCGAGGATGCCGACGGCGACGACCATGACGGCGGCGGGGTAGAACATGGCGGCGACGACCTTGCCCTTGATCTTCTCCGCCTTCTCCATGAACTCGGCGAGGCGCTTGAGGACGACCTCGAGCACGCCGCCGATCTCGCCTGCCTTCACCATGTTGACGAAGAGCTTGTTGAAGACCTTGGGATGCTGCGCAAGGCCCTCGGAGAAGGTGGAGCCGCCCTCGATGGACTCGGCGAGCTCGCCGAGGATGCGCTTGAGGGTGGGATGACGCTCCTGCTTGCTGAGGACGCGAAGCCCGCGCAGCAACGGCAAGCCCGCCTCGACGAGGGTCGCCAACTGGCGCGTGAACGTCGTCAGGATCTTCGGCTTGACGCCGCCGCCGATGTTGATGTTGATCCCGCCGCCCTTGCCCTTGCCCTTCGCCTTGGCCTTGGCCGCGCCGGCCTTGCCCGCGTCCCTCGGCTTTTCCGCCTCCACCACCTTGGTGGGATGGAAGCCCATTTCGCGAAGGCGGTTGATGGCCTCGGCCTGGCTGGCGACCTCGAGCACCCCCTTGGTCTCCTTGCCACGGGTGTCCATGGCCTCGTAGTTGAACTTCGGCATAGCGTCCTCCGGTCCTCGTCCCTATCAGGCTCCCGCCCTCACGTGTATTTCAAGACTTCTTCCACCGTCGTCTCCGCGTTGAAGACCGACCGCATCCCGTCGTCGCGGAGCGTGACCATCCCCATCTCGATCGCCTTCTGCCGGATCACCACGGTCGGGGCGCGCTCGTTGATGAGCGTGCGGATGGGGTCGGTGACGACCAGCAGCTCGAAGATGCCCTTGCGGCCCTTGTAGCCGGTGTCGTTGCACGTGGGGCAGCCGCGCCCGTAGAAGAAGCTCTTGTCGCCCACGTCGAGGGCGGACATGCCGACGGTGGCGAGCTGTTCGGCGTTGGGCTCGAGGGATGTCTTGCAGCGAACGCAGACCCGGCGGACCAGGCGCTGGGCGAGCACGGCAAGCAGGGTGGAGGAAATGAGGAAGGGCTCCACGCCCATGTCCACCAAGCGAGTCACGGCACCCGCGGCGTCGTTGGTGTGCAGGGTGGAGAGCACTAGGTGGCCGGTCAGCGAGGCCTGGATCGCGATCTGGGCCGTCTCAAGGTCGCGGATCTCGCCCAGCATGATGATGTCGGGATCCTGCCGGAGGAAGGCCCGCAGCGCCTTCATGAAGGTGAGGCCCGCGCCCTCGTTGACCTGCACCTGCATGATGCCCTCGATGTCGAACTCCACGGGGTCCTCGACCGTCAGCAGCTTGGTGTCGATCGCGTTTACCCGGCGCAGGCACGAGTAGAGGGTCGTGGTCTTGCCGCAGCCCGTGGGCCCGGTGACCACGAAGATGCCGTTCGGTTGGTTGATTGCCTCCACCACGTACTCGTGGACGTCCTTCGGGAACCCAAGGGTCTCGATCTCAAGGTTGACGGAGGACCGGTCCAGGACGCGGAGCACGACCGACTCGCCGAACGCCGTGGGCAAGGTGGAAACGCGAAGGTCGATCTGCTTGCCGGCGATGTTGACGGAGATGCGGCCGTCCTGCGGGAGGCGGCGCTCGGAGATGTTCAGGTTGGCCATCACCTTGAGGCGCGACGTGACGGGCTGGGCAAGGTGCTTGGGCGGGGGCGTCATCTCGTACAGCGCGCCATCCACGCGGTACCGGATCTTGAACTCGTCCTCGAAGGGCTCGAAGTGGATGTCCGAGGCCCTGTCCTGCACGGCCTGCATGAGGACAAGGTTGACGAACTTGACGATGGGCGCGTCGTTGACGGCGTCGTCGAGCTTCAGCAGGCCGGCCTTCGGCTCCTCCGTGGCCGGCACAAGGTCGTCGCCACCCAGCTCCTTGAGCATCTCCGCATACCCGCCGCCCGCCAGCGCCGGGTAGAACTTCTCCACCGCCCGCGTCACCTCGGCCGGGCTCGCCACCACCAGCTGAACCTGCCCCTTGACCGTCAGCGACATCTCGTCCACCGCCGCCGGGTTCAAGGGGTCCGCCATCGCCACCTGCACCGTGTCGCCGTACTGGGCCACGGGCACGCACTGGTACATCCGCGCCGTCTCCGGCGGGACGGTCGCCAAGACGTCCGGCGTCAGCTGCCCCTCGTCCACCGGCGTGACCATGGTGCCGAGGTGATCGGCGATGACCTGAAGGGCCGTGTCGAGGTCCATCATGCCGTAGTCCTGCACGACCTGGAGCGACGGCTTCCCGCTCCGGGCCATCTCCTGGGCAACCTCGTCGAGTTGCATCTCGTCGAGGAGGCCGCGTTCGCGGATCAGGGCGAGCAACGGGTCGTTGGCTGCGTCGGGCATGGGTCTCGGGGTTGGCGGTTGGGGTTGCGTTCCGGCTACTTGCGTCGGGACTGTGCCTCCGCGCGCGCCTGCTTCATCTCCTGCACCTTCTGGTGGATGGTGGTCGGGTCCTGGGCCTTCGTCACCACCTCCTCCTCCGCGATCAGCCCTTGGCTCCACTTGTCAATGAGGAACGAGTCCAACGTCACCATCCCGTACTTGGCGCCGGTCTGGATGTCCGACTGGATGCGGAAGGTCTTGTTGTCGCGGATCAATGCGCCCACGGAGGGCGTGTTGACCATGACCTCGAACACGGCGACGCGGCCGGGCTTGTCCACCCGGGGGATGAGCAACTGCGAGATCACCGCCTGCAGCACCGTGGACAGCTGGATGCGGATTTGCTCCTGCTGGTTCTGCGGGAAGGCGTTGACGATGCGGTCAATGGTCTTCGCCGCGCCCGTCGTGTGCAGCGTGCCGAACACAAGGTGGCCGGTCTCGGCCGCCGCGATCGCAGCCTCCATCGTCTCAAGGTCCCGGAGCTCGCCCACCAAGATGACGTCCGGGTCCTGCCGCAGCGCGCGCCGGAGCGCCTCCGCGAAGCTCGGGACGTCCACGTTCACCTCGCGCTGGGTCACCACGGCCTTCTTGTGCTTGTGGTAGTACTCGATCGGGTCCTCGATCGTGATGATGTGGGCATGGTTGCTCTCCTCGTTGATGATGTTGAGCAACGACGCCAGCGTCGTGGTCTTGCCCGACCCGGTGGGCCCCGTCACAAGGACCAGGCCACGCGGACGCCACAGCAATTCCTTCACCGTCGGGGGGATGCCGATCTGCTCCATCGTCAGCAGCTTCGAGGGAATCTGCCGCAGCACGAGGGCGAAGTTGCCCTTCTCCTTGAAGGCGGACACGCGGAAGCGGGCTGCCTCGCCAAACGCAAACCCGAAGTCCGCGCCGCCCTTCTCCCGGATGTGCTGGATGTGGTCCTCCGAGGTGATCGAGCGCATCAGTTCCTCGGTGTCCTCGGGGCGCAACACCGGGCCATCCACCCGCTGGAGGACACCATGGATGCGAATGACAGGCGGAATTCCCACGCGAACGTGCAGGTCGGCGCCGCCCTCGGACACCATCAACTGCAACAAGTCGGACATCTGATACGACATGGCTTGAAAACGCTGATTTCGACTCTCCTGACGGCTCGTCTCCTCGGGGTTGTTGGGCTCCTTGAAAAGCAGTTCCCTTGCCGGGTCAATGGTCCACGACCGTCGCGCGGACGACCTCGTCCACCGTCGTCAGCCCGGCCAGGACCTTCCGCGTCCCGTCCTCGCGCAGCGTGCGCATCCCCATCTCCCGGGCCTTGTTGCGCAGGACGTTGGACGGGACCTTCTCGAAGATGAGCTTCCGGCCTTGGTCGTTGATCACGAAGATCTCGAAGATGCCGAAACGCCCCTTGCAGCCCGTCTTGTTGCACGTCGGGCAGCCGCGGCCCTTCTTGGGGGTTGCCGTCGCGAGCATGTCCGGCGTGATGTTCAACGACCGGCACTCCGACTCGTCCAGCGTGGCGGGCGCCCCGCAGCTCTTGCAAACCCGGCGAACCAGGCGCTGGGCCATCAAGCAACGCGTGGCCGACGCCACGAGGAAGGGCTTGATCCCGATGTCAATCAAGCGCGCCACCGCGCCGGGGGCATCGTTCGTGTGCAGCGTCGAGAACACAAGGTGCCCCGTCAGCGACGCGTTGATCGCGATCGTCGCCGTCTCAAGGTCGCGGATTTCCCCGAGCATGATCACGTTCGGCGACTGGCGGAGCATCGACCGAAGCGCATGCGCGAACGTGAACCCGATCACCTCGTTGACCTGCACCTGGTTGATGCCCGCCAGCATGTACTCGACCGGGTCCTCCACCGTGATGATCTTGCGGTCCGGCCGGTTGATGTAGTTCAGGCACGAGTACAGCGTCGTCGTCTTCCCGGAGCCAGTTGGGCCCGTCACCAGCAGGATGCCGTCCGGCAAGGCAATCAACCGCTCGAACGCCAGCTGGTCGTCCGCGAAGAACCCCAGCTCCGCCAACCCCAGCCTCAGGCCGGACTTGTCGAGGATACGCATCACGATCGACTCCCCATGCTGGGTCGGGAGGCAGTTCACGCGAAGGTCGATCGTCTTGCCGCCCACGTTGGTCTGGATGCGGCCGTCCTGCGGGATGCGCCGCTCCGCGATGCTCATCCCGGACTGGATCTTCAGCCGCGCGACAATCGGTGGCTGCAAACGCTTCGGCGGGTCCTTCTGCTCGATCATCACGCCGTCGATCCGGTACCGGACCCGAAAACGCCTCGCCATCGGCTCCAGATGAATGTCCGACGCCCGCATCTTGAAGGCATCCACGATGATCTGGTTGACCAGCCTGATGATGGGCGCGTCCGCGTCCACCGCCTCGCCGTCCGCCCCGACCTCGCCCGTGAGCGAGGTCACCTCCACCTCGCCCTCGGTGATGTCCTGGATCATCTGCGCGATCCCGCCATCGTCGCGACCGCCGCCCCCGCCGCCGTAGTACTTGGCCAAGGCGGCCTCGATGTCGCCCGCCGACGCCACCCGAAGCTCCACGGTCTTGCCAATCGCCACCTGCAACCCGTCGATCGCCTCAATGTCGGATGGATCACTCACCGCCACGGCCACCGCCCCGTCGTTCAGCGCCACCGGCACGGCATTGAACTTGCGCGCCACGTGCCTCGGAACCGCCGCGATCACCTCGTCCCCAAGCCGAAGGTCCCCCAGCTGGATGGACTCAACCCCAAAGTACGTCGCCTTCGCGACCACGACCATCGACGGGTCCGCCAACCCCAGCTTCACCATCGTGTCCAGGACGCCCTCGCCGTTCGTCTCGGCTTCGGGACGGGAGGAATCCACCTGGTCATGGGTCAGCAAACCCATGTCCACCATGGTCTCGATCAAGAAATCGTCTTTGGCAGCCACAATGATGCGTCCCTCCATGCTCCGCGCTCGCCGCGGCCGGGGAAGAACGGGCGTGAGTAAACGACCGCGCCCGTCCGAAAGTCAAACGCGTACCACGTCGCCCGCCGATTTCACCCTTCCCGGTGGCGCCACGCACCCGCCCAGGCCACCTGCGCCCACCGTGCCCCGACGACCGACGCCCCGGCCGCGCCACGAGGACGTCGGACAGCCCGCGCGCGCGCCCTTGGGCCACCCAGAAAAAAGTGATGGATTTCCAAATCCAGCCCGGTATCGTTTCCGGCCTTCGTTCCGGTGCACATGCCCCTCAGGGCCTCGAAAAAAAATCGCGCCGGTCCGGGGTGAGACTTCCACCACATTGGAAAAGCCGTGAGCGTGAACAAGAAGACGCCGAAGAAGGCCGCGCCCAAGGGGCCGGCCGTCGCCAAGGAAGCGCCGGCTCCCGCCAAGGGGCGGACCATCGGTGCTGCAAGCGCGGCCGCCATCCTAGGTCGGCCCCAAGCCAAGGCAGGCAAAGCCTCCACGGCATGGACGCCCGTCTCGCGCGTCAAGCCCGAGTGGCAGAAGTATTACCAAAACCTCCTCGACCTCCACGAGCGCCTCCGCAACCAGATGAGCGGCCTCGCCAAGGAGTCCCAGGCGGAAATGGAAAATTACTCGCTCCACATGGGCGACTCCGGCACGGACAATTTCGACCGCGACTTCGCCCTGAGCCTCCTTTCGTCCGACCAGGACGCCATCTACGAGATCGAGGAGGCCCTCAAGCGGATCGAGAAGGGCACCTTCGGCGTGTGCGAGCTCACCAACGCCAAGATCCCCAAGGCCCGCCTCGACGCCATCCCATGGACCCGGTTCACCGTTGAGGCGCAGGCCCAGCTCGAGAAGGAGGGCGCCCTCCGCTCCCGCAACCGCCTCGGTTCCCTTGGCTCCGTCGAGACCGGTGCCAGCGTCGATGTGGACGACGAGGACGTCGAAATCGAGGAAAAGCCTTCCAAGGAAAAGGAATAAGGAAACATCACCATGCCCCGAGAGATCGTCACCATCGAGTGCACCGAGGCCCGCAAGGAGGGCAAGCCGCCCTCCCGCTACCAGACCACTCGCAACAAGAAGCTCCAGACGGAGAAGGTTGAAAAGAAGAAGTTCAATCCCTTCCTCCGCCGCCACACCCTCCACCGCGAAATCAAGTAAGCCATGCCCCGCAAGACCAGCACCGACGACAAGAAGAAGCGTCGCAGCAACACCCCGCGGACACCGCGGCCGAAGCCGAAGGTTGATTTCACGATCGACACCATCGATTTCAAGAACACGGCCTTGCTTCGCCAGTTCGTGACCGAGAACGGGCGCCTGCTGCCGCGGAAGTACACCGGCCTGCCTGCCCAGTACCAGCGGCGGCTCTCGACCGCGATCAAGCGCGCCCGGCAGATGCTCTTGGTCAAGTAACGCGGGCCATGCATGCCGCCGCCCTCCACGGGCGGCGGTTTGTTGTGGCCCCCGAAGATGCAATCCATTTGCAAATCCATCCCCCAGTTTCCATGCCCTCCCCTCGCCCACGCACCCTCCCCCTGCACTTCCTCCGCTCCCTCCGCTTCCTCCCCTCGCCCTTCCTGCTCCTCCTCGCGCTCGCGCTCTCCCTCGTCCTAGGCCATCCCCGCGCCCTCGCCGCCCCGCGCCCCGCCGTCCTCGCCACCTTCGCCCCCATTCACTCCTGGACCCTCAACGTCGCCGGACCCGACGCCGATGTTGAACTGCTCCTCCCCGGCGACGTGGGCCCCCACGACTTCCACCTCAAGCCCCGCGACATCCAACGCATCCGCAAGGCCAACCTCATCCTTGCCAACGGCCTCGGCATCGAGTCCTGGCTCGACAAGGCCATCCGCAACAACGCCCGCGATGCCGCCTCCAAGGTCGTCCGGATCTCCGATGGCTTCCCCAAGGCCGGGTTGATCTATCACCTCCCCGAGCTCGACGTATCCGACCCCAAGTCCGGCTCCGGCCACCATCACCACGACCACGACCATGACGCGGCCGGCGAGGCGCCCAACCCTCACCTCTGGCTCGACCCCATCTTTGCCCGCCACGCCGTCAGCAACATCGTGGCCGCCCTCTCCGCCGCCGACCCCGAACACAAGGAAGCCTACGCCGCGCGCGGCAAGGCCTATGCCGAGCGCCTCCATGCCCTCCATGCCGAGCTGGCGTCCGCGCTCCAGCCCCATGCCCGCAAGCCGATTGTCACCTTTCACGACGCCTTTCCCTACCTCTGCCGCCGTTACGACCTTGACCTTGTTGGCGTCGTCGAGGAGGCCCCCGCCGTGGAACCTTCCCCCAAGGACCTGGCTCGCCTCTCCGCCGCGATCCGCAGCAAGGGCGTTCGCGTCATCTTTTCCGAGCCCCAGTTCAACCCCCGCCTTGTCCGCCAGCTCACCAAGGACTTGTCCGTGAAGTTCGCCGAGCTGGACGTTCTTGAGACCGGCAAGCCCGGCGCGGCCTTCTACGAGGATGGCATGCGCCGCAACCTCAGGGCGCTGGTCTCCTCCCTCGAATGACCCCGGGCGCCTCCAACGCCCGCCCCGCCCCTGCCGCCATCGAGGTCCACGACGCCCGCGTGCGCCTCGGCGACACCGACGTGCTGCGCGGAGTCAACCTTCGCGTGCCCATGGGCCAAATGGTGGCCCTCATCGGCCCCAACGGCTCGGGCAAGACCACCCTCCTGCGCTGCCTGCTCGGCCTCCAGAGGCTCGACGCCGGCAACGTCCGCATCCTCGGCGAGCCCGTGGGCCCCAAGGTCCTCCGCCGCGTCGGATATGTCCCCCAGCGCCTCCCCCTCGATCCGTCGTTCGCGCTTTGCGTCCGCGAGTTCCTTGCGCTGCGCCGCCCCGACACCCGCCTTTGGTTCTTCCGGCGCACGCGCGCGACCGACGACATCCTCCTCCGACACGCGCCCGGGCTTGGCATGGAACCGTTGCTGTCGCGTCCCTTGTCCGGGCTGTCCGGCGGGCAACTCCAGCGCGTCCTGATCGCGTACAGCCTCCTGGGCGACCCGGAGCTGCTGCTCCTCGACGAGCCCACGGCCGGCGTGGACACCCCCGGCGAGCAGGACTTCTACCAGCTCATCGGCGACGTCCATGCCCGCCTCGGCATCACGATCGTGCTGGTATCCCACGACCTCGGCATGGTGTTCCGTCGGGCCTCATGGGTCTATGCGCTCAACGGCGTGATCTGCTGCGAGGGCCGCCCCGAGGAGGTCATCAACGCCAACTCCCTGAAGGCCGCGTACGGCATCCACGTCACGCCGTACCATCACCATCACCATTCCCATGCGCCCGTCCCGCCCGAGGGCGTCCCCATCACCCTTCACCGACGCTGACATGCCGGACTTCCTCATGGAGCCGTTCATGCAACGGGCGTTGCTGATGGCCTTGGCCTTGGGCCCGGCCTGCGGCCTTCTCGGCGTCTTTGTCACGGCCCGGCGCATGTCGTTCTTCAGCGACACCATCGCGCACTCGGCGCTCACGGGGGTGGCGGCGGGCTTCCTTGCAGGATTCGAGGACCCCACCCTCCCGGTCCTGTCGTTCTGCATCATGGTGGCGGTCACGATGCTGTGGCTGCGCGAGCGCACGCGCCTTCTCAACGACACGATCATGGCCGTGCTCCTGTCCGTGTCCGTCGCCATGGGCGTCATCCTCCTGAGCCTCCAGCGCAATCGCTGGGCCGAGCTGGACAAGTACCTCCTTGGCGACGTGCTCTCGGTGGGGTGGTCGGACGTGGCGTGGGCCGCCGCCGCGGCCGTGGCCGTGACCGTCGCCGTGCTGGCCAGCCTCAACCCGCTCGCCTTGCTTGCGGCCCACGAGGACCTCGCCCATGTCTCCGGTGCGCGGGTGCGGCTCCTCAACTACGGCTTCGTGATCCTGCTGACCCTTGCCGTGTCCCTGAGCATCCGGGCGCTGGGCATCCTGCTGGTCACCTCCATGGTCGTCCTTCCCCCGGCGACCGCCCGCATGCTCGTCCACACCCTCCGCGCGCATGTCCTGCTGACCGTTGCGTTCGGCCTCACGGGCGCCGTCGGCGGCGTCCTCCTCTCCTACCCGCTCAACCTCCCCACTGGCCCCACCGTCACCATGACCTTCGGAGCCCTCTTCGCGGCCTCCTTGCTGGTCGCCCGGCTTCGTTCCCCCGCAAGGCCATGAACCAACCCTGCCCTCAGCACGCCCACCCCCGGCGCCTTGTCCAGCAGCCCCTCTCCGACCTCACCGCCCGGCTCCGTGCCCAAAGCCGCAAGATCACCGGCCCCCGCCAAGCCATCCTTGACGTCCTCCGCAGCCACGCCATCCCGCTCACCAACCGCCAGATCCACCACGCCCTCGGCAAGTCCGACTGTGACCTCGCCACCATCTACCGCACCATGCACACCCTTCTCGAAATGGGCCTCGTCCGACGCTGCGACTTCGGCGACGGCACCGCCCGCTTCGAATTGTCCGACGCCGACGACCCGCGCCACCACCACCACCTCGTCTGCCGCGTTTGCAACATCGTCGTCGAGATCGACGCCTGCCTTCCGCCCCAGCTCGAGGCCGACCTCGCCCTCCGCCACGGCTTCTCCCAAATCGCCCATCACCTTCAGTTCTTCGGCGTCTGCCCCCGTTGCAAGGAGCACCCTGACGCCGCCGACCCGGCCGGGCTTCCGGGCCGTCCCGGTCCCCGCCGGGAGCCCTGACCATGCGCCTCGACCTCTGGCTTTGGGCCGTGCGCGCCTTCAAGACCCGGTCCATGGCCGTCGCGGCCATCCGTGCCGGGCGCGTGACGGTCCAAGACCTACCCGCCAAGCCCGCGCGCTTCCTCCAGCCCGGGGAGTCCGTCGTCATTCGCGCCGACTTCCTCCATCGCGTCCTCCGCGTCCTCGGCTTCCCCAAGTCCCGCGTGGGTGCGCCGAGGGTCCCGTTGTACGCCGAGGACCTCACCCCGCCCGAGGCCATCGAGGCCGCCCGTCAACGCGCCCGAGATCAAGCCGCCCTTCGACCGCCCTCCGGCGGCCGCCCCACCAAGCGCAACCGCCGCCGCATGGACGCCTTCATGGGCGGAACAAGCCGGCAGGAACCGCCCGTGTAGGCGCGTGCCCTCGAAACCGCCACGGCCGCCATGCCATGCCTGCGGCAGCGGCTTGATCCGCCCTCGACGTCCCCCGTCGCCGTTGGGGTGAAAACCCATTGAAACCGACGCGGCGACATGGAGTCATCACGAGCAGGGCCGGGCGGCCGCGATGGCGGGCGCCCTGCCCGAGGCGCACGTCACATATTCCACGACAAACATGAGCAAGAACATCGTCGCGTTGGGGTCCGCCCTGTTGCTGGCAGCCCGTTTGCTGGGCGCGGAGGGTTGGGGAACGGACTTCGAGGCCGCCAAGGCCCTCGCCAAGAAACAGGGCCAACCCATCCTGCTGGACTTCACCGGGTCCGACTGGTGCGGGTGGTGCATCAAGATGAAGAAGGAGTCGCTCGACCAGAAGGCGTTCACCGAGTTCGCCGCCAAGAACGTCGTGCTCGTCGAGCTGGACTTCCCCAGCAAGAAAGCCATCCCCGAGGCCACCAAGAAGCAAAACGACGCGCTCAAGAAACAGTACAAGGTCAACGGGTTCCCCACGTTCGTCCTCGTGGACGCCGACGGGAAGGAGCTGGGCCGCCAGGTCGGCTACCTCCGGGGCGGGCCCGACGCGTTCATCGCCAAGATCGGCGAGTGGAACAAGTCCGGGAAGTGACCGGCCAGGCGTCCATGCCGTCCCGCGACGCGCTCCTTGCGGCCGCGCGCGCCGCCGCCGTCCCTGCGCACGCACCCTACTCCCAATTCCGGGTGGGCGCGGTGGTGCTCGCCCACGACGGCCGAATGTTCCCCGGCTGCAACGTGGAGAACGCAAGCTACGGTCTCACGTTGTGCGCGGAGCGGGCCGCATTGGCGGCGGCGATCACGGCCGGCGCACGGCGCATCCTTGCGGTCGCGGTCTCATGCCTCGACGCCCATGCCGGCCTCGGGCCCGAGGGTCGTTCCCCCTGCGGCGCATGCCGTCAATGGATGCTTGAGCTCGCGCCCGACGCCGTGGTCCACATCGACGGCATCGAGCGATCCGTTCCGGTGCAGGACCTTCTTCCCATGGGGTTTCGCCTGATGCCGCGAGGCAAGGGTCCGGCGCGGGGCATGGCTGGGGCGACGAGCACCCAACGCCCCAAAAAGGGTTTGCCCGGCGCGGCCCGTGTCTCGCAATCTAGGCCTTCACGGCGGAGAGGTGGCTGAGTGGTTTAAGGCGCACGCCTGGAAAGCGTGAGTAGCTAAACACTACCGGGGGTTCGAATCCCCCCCTCTCCGCCACTTTTCCGCCCCCCCGACGTCCCTCCTCGGTTGCCATGCGACGGGACCGCAGCAGGCGCCGGTTCCCGCCCCGAAGCGACCTCTCCTCCCGTCCGGCCGCGTGCCGGTTCCATGAAGGCCCCGGCGAGGGTCATCGGCCATCCGCCGATGTCCATGAACGGCACCGCAATCTGGCAAGGCCATCCCGGTGCATGGCAAGGAACGCTCCCGACAGCTCACGGGCACTGGCCCTTCCACGAATGGGAACGTGGGCTCCCCGACCGATTCTTGCTGAAGGGCCTTGCGGGGAAGGCCGACCCCTCGGGGCGGGCGAGTCCCGGCAAGCGCTCGCCCGACACGGCATCGCGGGACATCCGTGGGTTGTCGGGCGCGGCACGGGCTACACGCCCGATCCGCCCTGACCCGGCCCGGACCGCCCGGCGACCTCGCTTGTTGGCCCCAGGTCGCGCGCAAGGATGTGGTCGTCCATGACGAAGCCGTGGCCGATGTCGCGAACGTCGTCGGCGACGCGGTGGTAGCCGGCGCGGTGGTAGGCGCGAAGGGCGCGGTCGTTGGCGCGGTTGACCCGCAGCTCGATCCGGGACGCCCCCGACGCGCGGGCGCGGTCGTCCACATGGGACAACATGTGTTGGCCGAGCCCCTGCCCGTGCCATGCCTTCTCAAGGTACAGCTTGTGCAGGTGCAACGTGCCCTCGCGCAGCTCCCATGACAGGTACCCGGCCGGGGCGCAGCCGAGCAGCAGCCATTCCCATCGGACGCCGGCCCGCAGTTCCCCGGCCACGCGGGCCGGGTCATACATTGCCTCGAGCATCCGGGCGATCTGCACGTCGGAGATCATGCCGCGGTAGCAATCCCACCAGATACGGGCGGCCATGGGCTGGAGGGCGGCCGCCTCATCCGGGATGACGTCGCGGAAGGAAGCGTTCGCGATGTTCATGGGCGGCTTTCCGGCCGGGGCGTCACCATTTCAGGGACTTCACCCATCCCATGAACGCCTCCTTCTCCTTGCGGGCGAGGGCATCGGGGGCGGTGAGCTTGAAGAACCATGTCTTGTCGCCGTCGGGGACGATGGCGCCAAGGATGCGCTTGGGCCCCGATCCACCGAGGTCCACGACGGTGGCCTTGCGTCCGCCTTCGAGCACCATGGAGATCGTCTCGCGGGAGAGCCCGGCGTCGTCGAGCGGAGCCATCCCCACCTGGCCGCGCCAACGATTGACGTTGGAAAGCAAGCCGCCGCCGGTGCCGGAAAGGTTGCTGATGGAGACGTCGCCGGGCTCGCCGTCGCCGGGAATCTCGAAGCTGGCGAGGCGCATGGGGCGGGGGCCGCCGGGCTTCCAATGCGCGGGTGCCTTCCATGTGGGAAGGCCGTCGCCGCCGCCGGCCGTGGTGGCGGCGCTCCCTCCCGGGGACACGGGTGCGACGCCGGCCGCGCCGGGAACGGATGAAGCGGATGGCGAGGATGCCGTCGAGGTCCCGGATTCGTCGGGCTCCGGCCCGGCCTTCACGGAGGCAAGCCACTCGATGTACCGGGCCTTTTCCTGCTCGACGAGCGCGGCCTCGCCCATGGCCTTGAAAAAGACGGTCATGCCCCCGGCCGGGAGGATGGCGGCAAGCGTGCGCTTCTTGTGCTTGCCGTCGATGACGGCGGCGGAGCTGGTCTGGTCGTAGAGGAAGGCCGGGGCGCGCCCGACCTTGACGGGGGTGCGGACGGACCCGAGCTGGGCCTCCTCGATGGGGGGCAACTCCAGCTCGCGCCGCCAGCGGTTGACGTTGTCGAGCTCGGTGCCGGCCTGCTCCCCGAGGGCGACGACGGAGATGTCCACGGCCCGGCCATCCGGGGCGGACACGCCGTAGCTGGCGAGGCGCATGCCCCCGGCCGTGGGCTTCTCGGTCCAGCCTCCGGGGATGGTCCACGGGACCTTCGCCTCGCCGGCGACGGGCTCGTCCTGCCTTGCTGCGCCGGCCGACGGGCCGACGGCGGGGCGCCCGGCGTCGGCCACCTGCACGGCGCGTTCCTTGGCCACCTCGTACACCTTGACCTCGTCCTGCTCGCACCCGGCAACGGCAAGGCCCACGCAAAGCATGCCCGCATGATGAAATCGCATGGGCGGACTCAACCGCCGGAACACCCGGAGCGCAAGGCGCGGCTTGGTCGCTGCACACGGCCCCCGCCCATGCCAACGGGCGGGCCCGGTCAGCCGAGCAGCTCGGGCTGGAACCACCCGCCCGGGTTGCAGGGCCTCGCATCCCCCAGCAACCCGTCCCGAAGACGCGCGTCGGCGTCCGATCCCCGGTGACCGGCGCGGCGGCGGCTCCCATGACGCAGGTACACGCGCCTCGCCTCGGAGCGGGTGGCCTCGGACGCCCGGGCCTCGTGCATCCGGCGCTTGGCCTCGGCCGTGGCAAGGCGGAAATCGACGACCGGGCGCGGGTAGTCGAGCCCGATCATGCACCCGGCGGCGCCTTGCTGCGCCAACGACATCCGTTCGGGCGCGGGAAGGTAGGTGTCGGGGACGTCGGCCAGTTCCGGCACCCAGTGCCGGATGAAGAC
>CAIYFP010000326.1 GCA_903925515.1 uncultured Verrucomicrobiota bacterium | reverse complement strand
GTGGCTCGCTCCTCACAGACCGCTGCGGGTCTGCTCGTCACTCGCGCCTCGTTGGACACGAAAATCCCTCGCGGCGAAACACCAGCCATGGGTGAGACACGACACTAGGGGCATCCGGCCCTGAGCATGGAACCGCGTCTTTCGCCGAGCCGCAGACGCTGGGATCTGACGTCGCGGCGGGGCATCCTCCGCTTGAACGAATCGAAGGCATGCATCGAGGGGCAGAAGGTGGCCCGACGGCGGGTCCGGACTCGAGACGCGTCATGCGCGAGGGACACGGGAGCCTCCAAGGGACCGTTTCAACCAGAGGTGTCCAAAGAAATGTCAACAGTTTAGATGTGACCCCATTGCCCTTAGCACGCGGATGGCGCGGTGGAGGGTCCGGATGCGTGCCGGGGTATGGCCCACGACGTCGCCGTCGGCCGCCACTGGCATGGGCACGTCGGCGTCCACCGTGAGGTAGGCCGATCGGAAGTAATCGACGTTGGGATGGCGAACGTGGGTGCCGGACGCCAGCGAGAGGAACTGGCGCGCGATGGCAAGGCGACCGAGGGCGCGGATGAGGCTGACGTCGGCGAGGCCGTCGTCGAGGAGCGCGCCCGGGGCGATCTTCATGCCGCCACCGCCGGCATGGGGTGCATTGGCGGCGAGGGCGACGACGAGGGGTTCGGCGAGGCGGCCGCGACCGGTCTGGACGCGCAGCGTGGCGGGGTTCCACGCGGCCAAGGCCCGGAAGAAGCCGACGGCATAGCTGAGTTGCGGGCCGAACCAACGTTTCACGGTGGGAGTCGTGTAGCGAAGGATGTCCGATGCGATGCCCACGCCGGCGAAGAGGAAGGCGTGTCGGACGATTTCGGCGCCGTCGTTATGGCAACGGACTTCGAGGAGATCGCGTTCGACGGGGTGCAGGTTCCCGAGGGTCCAACGTTCGATGGCCTTGAGCAAGGCGTCGTCACGGCGAAAGCCGGACAGGCGGGCCACGTCGTTGCCAGTGCCGAACGACACGGGCGCAAGAACGGGACGGGAGGTGGTCTCGGGAGAAGGCGAGGCCAGAAGGATGCCGCCGGCGACCTCGCAGAAGGTGCCGTCGCCGCCGACGGCGAGGAGGAGGCCGCAGCGGGAAGCGAGGTCGCGGGCGATCCGGATGCCGTCGCCGGGGCCTTGGGTCACTGCGGACTCCCAGGGATGACCGGCCTGTTGGAGCGCGTGGGTGAGTTGGCGGAGCCGGCTCGACTGGTCGCGGGAAGCGGCCGAAGCGGGGTTGACGACGAGGCCGATGCGGCGTGGGGAATGGCCGCAGGGCTGGATCATTTGCGGGGATAGAGCGAGGCGACCTGATCCGCGTAGCCGTTGTAGGGCAAGGTGGGGATGCGATTGCCGGTGGCGAGGTCGCGCTCGGTGGCCTGGGACCATCGAGGGTGGGGGACGTTGGGCTCGACGTTGGACTCAAAGGGGTATTCGTGGGGTGCGAGGGCGTTCCAGAGGGTCGCGGGTTGCTCACGGACGAGCTCGATCTTCACGATGCTCTTGATGGACTTGTAGCCGTACTTCCATGGGACGACGAGGCGGACGGGGCCGCCGTTTTGCTTGGGCAAGGGCTTGCTGAAGAGGCCGGTGGCGATGAAGGCGAGCGGGTGCATGGCCTCGTCCATGCGGAGGCCCTCGGTGTACGGCCATGGATAATCCGAGAGACGTGCGACGCCTGGCATCTCATCGGGGCGCAGGGCCGTGGTGAACTTGACGTAGAGGGCGTCGGAGGTGGGCTCGACCTTGGCGAGGAGCTTGCTGAGGGGGAAGCCGGTCCATGGGACGACCATGGACCATGCCTCGACGCAGCGGAAACGGCAGACGCGTTCCTCGAGGGGAGCGACCTTGAGGAGGTCGTCGAAGTCGAGGGTCATGGGCTTGCTGCACAGGCCGCCGATCCACACGGACCATGGGCTCGTGCGGAAGCGGCCGACGAGTTGTGCGACGCGGTCCTTCTGGGTGCTGAACTCGTAGAAGTTGTTGTAGTGGGCGACGATTCGCTCGGGCGTCAGGGGGAGCTTGGGATTGAAGGCGGGGTTGCGGGGGGCGGCCTGGGGTCCGGCGACAGGAGGGTTGGTGGAGGACTGGGCAAGCACGGAAGGGGAAAGGGCAAGCCCGGCCCCGGCGATGCCCATGTGGCGGAGGAATTCCCGGCGACGGCAATGCACGGCCTCGGGCGTGACGGCGTGCTCGGGCAACATCCATGGCGGACGGATCGAGATGAAGGCCATGAGCGGGAGCATGCCCTTGTTCCGGCCGGGTGGCATCCGAAAAGTTCGCGGGCAAAGGGGTGGCGAGGCTCGTTTCGGGCGCAGCCTGGTGGGCAGGCCATGGCTGGAATGCCCTCGTTCCGCGGGGGAAAGGATCCGTTTCCAGGGCGGGAGCGGGATGTTTGCATGGCCGGAACACGACCTTCCCAAGGCGGGAGGGAGGCCGCGGGCTTGGCACGCGCAAGGACGTGGGTAAGGTTGGGGCGCGCAATCCGCAGAACGGGCAAAGAACATCATGAATACAATCCATGGCGAGGGCATGCAGGCCGGTGGTTTCCGGCGGGCCTTCACGCTCATCGAGCTGCTGGTGGTGATCGCGATCATCGCGATCTTGGCGGGAATGCTGCTGCCAGCGTTGGGCAAGGCGAAGACCAAGGCGCAGGGGATCACCTGCATGAACAACGGGCGGCAGTTGATGATGGCGTGGAAGCTCTATTCCGGGGACTTCAACGACAAGCTGGTCGCGTCGTTGAACATGCCGGGACGCCCGGTGTGGATCGAGGGTGGCCTTGACTTCTCCAGCCCGGACAACACGAACAACAGGTTCATCACCAACGGGCCGCTGTTCAAGTACGCGGGGCGTTCGCTGACGATCTACAAGTGCCCGGCGGACCGTGCTGCCGTCGGGAAGCTGCCTCGCGCGAGGTTCACCCCGCGCATCCGCAGCATTTCGATGAGCCAAGCCTTCGACTTTGGAGGCTGGCTGCCTGCGGCCCAGTACCGGACCTACGCCACGGACTCCGAGATCGCGATGCCTGCCAAGACGTGGGTGTTCATCGACGAGCACTCGGACAGCATCAACGACGCGGCGTGCGCGGTGCAGATGGCGCCCCCGGAGGCTCGTTCGGCGCAGATCATTGATTTTCCGGCGAGCTATCACAACGGGGCGGCGGGGTTCTCGTTCGCCGACGGCCATTCGGAGGTCCACCGGTGGGTGGGGTCTCGGATACGAGCCCCGGCCACCTACACGGGCACGATGGCGCTGAACGTGCCTGCCGGGGACTCCCTCAACGACGTGAAGTGGTGGTCCGAGAACACGACCGTGCGGCGGTAGGCGACGGGTCGCATCCAGATGGCAGCCACCCCCTGGCGAGGCATGGCCTCCCGGGGGTTTTTCATGGGAGGCCTGCTCGGCGAACGCAGCCCAAAACCTTGCGCAAGGAGGAGGGAAGCCCGCGATCCGCAAGCGGGCGAGTTGCGGCAGGCTTCGTGCCTTAGCGTGAGGGGATCCCCGCGGCATGCACCATCGAATCCGCGCTTGGGAGGCCTTGTTCCTTGAATCACGCGAGGACGCCAAGACGCGAAGAGGGCCCGCGGGATCCACCCGCCGGGAGGGCCGCGTGAGGCGAGAACCGGGCTCTCACAAACTCCCTACGCGGGGATGATGGGCAATAAAGAGGGCTTGAAGAACATCGGAACCTGCGTTTAGTCGGTGGATTCCGGGCGCGGCAATCCTTGTTGGGATTGTGGCGGGGGGGATTCTTGTGGGTAGCGGGATTCCTTGTTCCCGGCAGCGAGCACGCAATTCCCATGAAACAAAGCATGAAATGGGGCGCCTTGGTGGGCGCCATGGCGCTGGGCACGGCCCAGGCCCAGGAAATCAAGCCGGTGTGGGTCCAGCACCTCAACGGCCTCGTCAACGTCACGCCTGAGAACAAGATGCCCGTCCTGGTGAAGGCGGGCGGACCCCAAGGGCGGACCACGCAGTTCAACGGGCGCGACGTCATCGACAGCTACGTCAACTTCGTTCGGTACGACGACAATCTCTACCTTGTCGGCATCCGCGAGAACGGCATCGACGAGCAGGACCCGGGGCTGACCCAAGAGCAGAAGGACATCGCGGCGGCCTATCCGGACCGCTCGGTGATCTGGATTGACGCGAAGACGGCCAAGCCGATGGGCGTGGCCCTGAAGACGGAGATCAACCCGGTGCCCTTGGCGGCGCAGCCGGCCCTCTACGCTTGGTGGCGCTGGGGCATCACGGACGGTCCCCACGGCCAGCGTTCCATCTACACGGGCTATCGCTACAAGATCCTGCGCTATGCGGCGACCGGTACCGTCGCCGACGCCAACTTCCCCAACGGCAAGGCGACCTGGGACAGCAAGCCCACCGAGGCGTGGGTTGAGCCCGTCCCCGGCGAGCCCAGCGGCGACGAGAGCAGCAACGGCGACGGCAGCGCGAGCTGGCGTTTCCGGGCGTTCCGGGTGGAGGGCTTCGGGCCCACGCTGCGGGTGGTGGCGGGCGGCGGCACGTGGCGCGCCAGCCAGCATCCGCAGGAGTTCGTGTCGGACGACAACGGCCTGACACTGCGCCCGGTCTCGCGCATGGACGACCGTGACAACGGCGGCGCGAAGGGAACGTACTCGTTGGGTGGCCTCCCCAGCAGCTATGTCGCGTACCCGACGGATCCCGCGCGGCCGAAGCTCGAGGTGGCTTATCAAGGGCACTACCCGGGCGCCGGATGGCCCTCCCGCCCCAATCGCTACACCAAGAACCCGGACGGCGACGGCACCCCGAAGCGCCAAGGCGGCACGGGGCGTCCCGACTTCTTTGATCGTGACGAGGAGGCGGGCGGCAACCTTCCGGCCTTCACGTGGGAGGCCGCCGCAAAGGACGGCATTGGCATCGATCATGCCAAGGACGGCGTGGAGCACTACGACGGCAACTGGGTGTTGACGGCGGACACGGACAAGGGCCTCGACTACATCGTGTCGTATGCCATCCCGAGCTGGAACCAGCAGTTCGGGCGCTACGGCCAACCCGGCGCCATCTTCAAGCCCGCATGGCTGGGCATCCACACCCTCGACGGCATGATCGCCTCGGGGAACAGCGCGGTGAAGCTGCCGTTCTACGAGTCCGACGAGTTCATCGACGGCCCCAGCTACAACGGCACCGGCCATGACTACGGGTACGAGGGTGACGTCAGCGTTTATCCCGTGGCGGGCACGCCCGGCAAGGCGCTCGTCCTTGCTGCCTTTGGCTGCTACGGCTTCGGCGTGTTCGAGGTCAACAACGTGGCCGCGTCCATCGCCACCCAGCCCGTGAACGTGACCGTGGACGAGAACCGGCCCGCGACCCTCTCGACGTCGGTGACCGGCAGCCCCAACAAGTACCAGTGGACCCGGAATGGCCAGAACCTCGAGGCGGGCGACGCCTACGAGAAGGGCCTGTTCAGCGGCGTGAACAAGGCGTCCGTGACGATCAAGTCCACACAGGTTTCGGACGGCGGCTCGTACGTTCTCAAGATCACCAACCCGCTCGGCAACCTCGAGACCGTCCCCGTCACCCTCACCGTCGTCCGCGACACCGTTGCACCCACGGTGAAGGCCGTGACCGGCGGACGCTCGCCCTCGACCAGCTACGTGGAGGTGGAGTTCTCGGAGCCCGTGACCGCCGAGTCGGCCGGGTTGCTCGGCAACTACTCGCTGAGCGGCGGTGCCACCATCAGCGCCGTGTCCGTTGCGAGCCCTACCAAGGTCGGGCTCGTCACCTCGTCTCTCGCCGGCGGGACGTCCTACACCCTCACCATCAATGGCGTGAAGGACGTGTCCGCCAACGGCAACACCATCGCGGCCAACACCCGCGTGAACTTCACCGCCCCCGGCCTCCTCGCCGGGTTCGCGCTTTGGGAGGCCTATCGCGGGGCCGACGGCACCGGCATCCCCGGGACGTCCGTCGATGCGCTCGCCACGGACCCCAGCTTCCCTGACCTCCCGAGCCGCCGCGAGTTCGTGACCGCGTTCACGACCGCGCCTGGCCTGAACAACGTGATGGACAACTTCGGCGGCCGCCTGTCGGCGTGGATCACCCCCTCGGAGTCGGGAGCCTACCGCTTCTTCATCCGAAGCGATGACGCCTCGCAGCTCTGGCTGTCCTCCGACACCAACCCGGCCAATGCCGTCGCAATCGCGGAGGAGACGGCCTGCTGCGGCGCCTTCGAGGAGCCGGTCAACGCCGAGGGCAACCCCAACCCCGAAACCTCCGATGTCATCAACCTCGTGGCGGGCAAGTCCTACTACATCGCCGCGCTCTACAAGGAGGGCGGCGGCGGGGACTTCGTGGAGGTCGCATGGCGCAAGGAAGGATCCACGACCCCGGCCAACCAGCTCCAACCGATCCCCGGTGCGGTCCTGAGCGCCTACCGTCCCGTGCTCCTCGTTGGCACGCCGCCTCCTGGCCTCGAAGGCGCCACCCTCACCAATGTGGTGGACGATCCCGTGGCCCGGACGATCACCGCAGATGTGCCGGCCGGCGCAAGCCAGGCGTACCTCACCATCACCCCTGCCCGGGTGCTGAAGAGCGTCCAGCTGGTGAACGGCAAGCTGATCATCCAGTACTAGTCCACGTCGGCCCCATGGGGGCTCACGTGACCTGCAACGGGGCGGTCCCAGCCGGGACCGCCCCTTTTGCGTGGGGCGACCGGGAGCAGGTTCGCGCTCGCGTGAAGCGGGCCGCGCGGGAACGAAGGGATCCGTGACGTGTGTTGGGGCACGACGAAGACGCGGTGCGATCCGGGGCATTCGCCCTGGGGCAGGCGCCTCCATGAGGTCTCCAGCTTCGCCGGTTGGTCTGATGTCCCCGTCCCGAGCAAGGAGGCGGCCGTGAAGTTCTTCCGCGTCCTGTCCCAAATCCCCGTGCAAGAAGGTGGGAAGCCCGCGATCCGCAAGCGGGCGAGCCGTGGCAGGCCGCGTGCCCTCACGCGGCGGCCGGGATGCCGCATTCCGAGCCTCCCTGGGGCGGAGTGGCGGCGGCATCTTGTCGCGGGGGCATGCTGGGCAAGCGGCTGGAAGCCGCTTCCACCTTCACTTGGCCTTCATGGAAGGTGGCGGCGGCATCTTGCCGCTGGACGTGACCCAGCCAGGGCCGAGACGGCTCTGCCACGTTACCGATGGATCCAGCGGACCCGGGATCGGTCGGGGTGAACCCGCACCTTGGT
>CAIYFP010000325.1 GCA_903925515.1 uncultured Verrucomicrobiota bacterium | reverse complement strand
GCGGCCTTTGGCCCGCCGGCGTCAACGGAACAGGCCGTTCCCTCGTGCCCCTCGTTGGTGGCCCTGCCGACCTCTCCCTGCCCACCCACTGGCGCGCGAGCACGCTCGTCAACGGATCCCCGGGCCGACCCGACCCCGATGCGTTCCGAATCCTCTCGATCGAGCCGGTCGCGAAGGGTTTCCGAATCCGACACGACGGCCCCGACGGCCGGGTCCGGGTGCTGCTGTCGCGGAACCTGCGCGACTGGACGTCCGAAGCCGGGCTATCCGAGGGCGGCGTGGCGACCGTCGCATGGCTTCCCGACCCCGAGGCCATGTTCGTGCGCCTTGCGTGGTAGGCGGGGTCCGTGAGCCGGAGTTCTTGAATTGCGGGCAAGCCGGGGCACCAATTGGGCCCGATGAAACAACGCCTCGGGTTCCCATGGTTGCTGGTGCTGGCCTTGTTGCAGGGGCCGGGCCCGCTGCATGCCTTGACGGGACCAACGCTGCCAGGGGCCTTGGAAATGGCGGGGCCGCGCCGTGCCGCCTTCGAGGCGCTGCTGTCCCAGACGCCCGCGCCGCTCCGGAGGAGCACGGAGTTCCTTGTCGCCCACATGCCCGCCACGGACCTCGCCGAGGTGGACCTCGGGATGGTGGCCACGAACACCGCCCTCGCTCACGAGGCCATGGCCACCGCGCCGTGGGCCTCGCGCATTCCCGAGGAGATCTTCCTGAACGACATCCTCCCGTACGCGTGCGTCAACGAGGCGCGGGAAAACTGGCGCCCGCGCCTGCGGGAGGTCGCGCTGCCGCTCGTGAAGGACTGCACCACCCCGGGCGAGGCCGCCCGGCGCCTCAACGAGCGCCTCTTCCCCCTTCTCAAGGTCGGCTACAACACGAAGAGACGCCGGCCCGACCAAGCGCCGCTCGAAACGATGGCTTCCGGCATGGCCACGTGCACCGGGCTCTCCATCCTGCTCGCCGACGCCTGCCGGGCCGTGGGCGTGCCTGCGCGCGTCGTCGGGACGCCCCTGTGGGCCAACATGCGCGGCAACCACACATGGGTGGAGGTCTGGGACGGCGACTGGCACTTCCTCGGCGCCGCCGAGCCCGACCCCGCCGGGCTCGACCGAGGCTGGTTCGTGCATGACGCGTCCCAGGCGAAGGAGGACGAGCCCCGCCACGCCATCTATGCGAGCAGCTTCCGTCAGACCGGGCTCAGCTTTCCCCTCGTCTGGGCGCGCTCGGTCCAGTGGGTGCCCGCCGTGAACGTCACCGCCCGCTACACCCCGAGGACCCCCGGCCCGTCCGTCGCCGCCCACCACACGCGCCTCCTCGTCAAGGTCCTCGACCAACCCGCCGGACGCCGCGTCCGGGCCCATGTCTTCGTGCTCGACGACCTCGACACGGCCCGTTCATGGACCGGCACCAGCCGCGACGAGTCTGCGGACCTGAACGACATCCTCCCGGTCGAGGTGCCGTCCGGACGGAGCTTCCGCATCCTTGCGACCCAGGGTTGGGCGACGGCCGAGACGCGCATCGGGCCCGTCAGCGGCAAGGAGACCGTCGTGGTCCTGCCCATGGCCGACCGCCGCCTTCTCGCGGCGCCCTCGCAGGCCTGCTATCAGCCCGGCACCAACAAGCCCGCCGCACGGTTCCTCCCCGCGCCTTGAGGGGGCGGGCCTCTTCACGGCGCCACGCCCCCCGCCTTCCATGCCCGGCCCAGTTCGCCGTCCATGGCCCAGCCGTCGCCCGGCGGCACCGTTCCTTCCAGCCCATGCCAGACGGAGCCATCCGACTTCCTTGCCCAACGTTGCAGCACGCGGGGCGGGTCCCGGCGCGGTGCCGGGTCGTTGCCACCCGACGTCCCATGGGATGCTCGCTCGGCGCTCCATGTGCCATGGCCGTCGTCTCCCAACTTCCTCCATGAACCACCCCATCCCTCCCCCGCCGCCGTGCCGGTGATCTCGTACCGGTCCTGGATGTACTGGACGAAGAAAGCAACGCGCCCTCCGTCGCGGCGGCCCCGCTCAACCTGGGCGAAGCGGTAGTCCGTGTCCGGGTCAAACCTCCCCGCCAGCTCGGGGCCGTCGGCCCACCATTCCCATGTCAGGCGGTTCACCGATCCGTCGGGCCCCTTCGCCACCACGCGCCATCGGCCGTCCACGCCGGGCAAGGCGGGGCCTGCATCACCCAGCTCGAGCACCCGGCACAACGGAACGGCGGCGTCCTCGCAACCCCGGGCCGGAAGCCGACGAAGCTCGGCGTGCCCGCGAGTGAACACGTCGAACAACGCCACCGCGCCGCGCGGGTGCGCGTCCGGGGGCAACACCTCGGCGATGACCCGGCTGCCGGGCGCCTGCGTGGAGGACAATGAATGCCGTGCCTCGCGTTTCCCGGGGCCATGGTCGAGCAGGAGGAAGCGCGGCGGGGGCTGGGACGCCGGCAGGGGAGGGATGCGGGCCGGCGGATCCTCCGCGGTGCACACGACCGCGGCCGTGGCGAGTCCCCGGGCCATGCGCGCGGGCGCCGCAAGGAACCTCGTGAGCCGTGGCATGCGTGCTCCTTGCCCGGCTCAGGCGCCCGGAATGGGCCGATCGAGGACCGACTGGGTCTGGCGTGCGCGAAACCTTGCGTAGGCATGGCGCAGCTCCGGTCGCTTGCATCCGAGCATCGCGACGGCCAGCAGCGCCGCGTTGATAGCGCCGGCCTTGCCAATCGCGAGGGTTCCCACCGGCACCCCGGCGGGCATCTGGACGATGCTGAGCAGCGAGTCCATGCCATGGAGGGCCTTGGACTGGACGGGCACGCCGAGGACCGGCAGGTCCGTCTTGCTGGCGCACATGCCTGGAAGATGGGCCGCGCCGCCCGCGCCGGCGATGATGACCTCGATGCCGCGCCCGGCGGCCGTCGAGGCATACTCGAACAACAGGTCGGGCGTCCGGTGCGCGCTCACCACGCGGCACTCGTGCGGCACGCCCAGCTCGGCGAGCTGCCCCGACGCATGCTGCATGGTTTCCCAGTCCGACTGGCTCCCCATGATGATTCCCACCCATGGTGCCGCGCCCGCGTCGTTCATGGCCATGCGGTTACCATGGATGGCCGCGCATGGCCACCCGCGAGTCACGGCAAGGCCGGGGAGGCCGGGAAACAGGTTTGCTCGCGGCGCAGGGCATGCGGGGCCATGGTGGCCCATGGGAACGCAACGTTGGCTGGTGAAGCAGGAGCCCGAGGCCTACGCATGGGAGGCCTTCGTGAGGGATGGCAGGACGGCGTGGACGGGCGTCAGGAACTTCCAGGCGCGCAACTTCCTCCGTGCGATGCGCAAGGGGGACCTCGTGCTGTACTACCACAGCGTGACGGGCAAGGCGGTGGTGGGCATGGCACGGGTGGTGAGGGAGGCCTACCCGGACCCGACGGCGACGGAGGGGGACTGGTCGGTGGTGGACCTTGAGCCCTCGGGGCCGTTGGCACGGCCGGTCACGCTGGAACAACTCAAGGCGGACGCCATCACGGCGGGGATGCCGCTGGTCCGGCAGTCGCGCCTGAGCGTGATGCCGCTGGAGGAGGCGGTGTTCCGGCGCGTGCTGGAGCTGGGGGACACGCGGGCGCCTTGATCATCACCGGGCGCGCCCGGGCGCGGGGCAGCTCACCAGCCCTCGGCCCAGCGAAGTCGAAACCACGGGAAGACGACCTCGAGCAGGGTGACGACCATGAAGGTGACGGAGATGACGCCGTTGAGCTTGAAGAAGGCGACGTTGATCGCGGCGGGGTCGCGGCGGCGCGCGATGAGGTGCTCGAGGAGGAGGAGAGCAAGGATGAGGACCATGCCGATCCAGTAGGCGAGGCGGAACCGGCACAGGCCGCCGAACACCACGAGGGTGCCCCACATGAAGAGGTGGGACAGGAACGCGACGGCCATGGCGTTGCGCACGCCCCAGCGGACGACCAAGGAATGCAGGCCCTCGCGCAGGTCGAACTCGTAGTCCTGCGTCGCGTACAGGATGTCGAGCCCGACGAGCCAGAGCACCACGGCAAGCCCAAGGACCATGGGCACCATGGCGCCCTGCCCCATGTCGATGCGGCCGTCCACGCGGGGCAGGAACTCGACGGAGCCCTTGACCGCGAGCCATGCCCCGACCGGCGCCGCCGCGAGGGCCAGCCCGAGCCAGACATGCGTGAAGTCCGTGAACCGCTTCGTCAGGGAGTAGAAGCAGACGAGGAACAACGCGGCCGGCGAAAGCCAGAGGCAGAGCGGGTTCAGTCCCCACGCCGCCAGCACCAGCAACCCGCCGCTGGCCGCGCAGAACACCACCGCCCCGGCAAGGCTCACCACGCCCCTCGGCAGGTGCCTCCCGGCCGTGCGCGGGTTCCGGGCGTCGAACTTCCTGTCCACGATCCGGTTGAACGCCATCGCGCAGGTCCGGGCGCCCACCATCGCCAGCAGCACCAGCCCGGCCGTTCGCCAGCCCGGCCAACCCCTTGTCCCGCGCGCCGCGACGGCCATCGACGCGATCGCGAACGGCAGCGCGAACACCGTGTGGCTGAACTTCACGAACCCACCCCACTTGGCGACTTCCCGGAGCATCCGGGCCGACCGTGCCCCAGTTCCGTCGTCCGCTCCAGAGTTAGGATTGCCCCGGCCACCCTGCCCGGTTTTCATCCTCGCCATGCCGACTGCTCCCGCCCACTCGTGGAAGTTCTTTCGTGCCGGTGGCTTCGAACAGGTGAAGATCGCGTCCGGGGCCGACCTCGCCAACCTGTCCCGGCTCGACCTCAAGCTCTGGGTGGCATTGGCCTGCCCCACCACGGGGCTGGAGTTCGACCCGGGCACGCTCGCGCGGATCGACACCGACAAGGACGGCCGCATCCGCGCCCCGGAGTTGATCGCCGCCGTGGACTGGGCGATCGCGCGCCTGCGCGACGCCGACTCGCTGGTCCGGGGCGACGCCGCGCTGCCGTTGTCCGCGATCGACGACTCCAGGCCCGAGGGCAAGGCCGTGCTCGCGTCCGCGAGGCAGGTGCTCGCCAACATCGGCAAGCCCCACGCCACCGAACTCGCCCTCGACGACGTCGCCGACACCACCCGAATCTTCGCCCAGACGGTCTTCAACGGCGACGGGGTCATCGTGGCCGAGTCGGCGGACGACCCCGCCCTGCGTGCCGCCGTGGCGGACATGATCGCGTCCGTGGGGTCGGTGCCGGACCGCTCGGGGAGGCCCGGCCTCGACACGGCGAGGATCGAGGCCTTCCTCGCGGCGGCGACGGCGTTCGAGGCATGGGCGGCCAAGGGCGAGAGCGACGCATCGATCCATCCGCTTGGCGCCGGGACGGGCGCGGCGGCGGACGCGGTGAGGGCGGTGAAGGCGAAGGTGGACGACTTCTTTGGCCGGTGCCGGCTGGCAGCGTTCGACGCACGCGCGTTGCCAGCCTTGAACCGCGACGAGAAGGAATACGGGGCGATCGCAACGAGGGAGCTGGGGATCACGGCGGCCGACGTGGCGTCGTTCCCGTTGGCCCGCGTGGAGCCGGGACGGGCCCTCCCGTTGGCGCATGGCGTGAACCCGGCATGGGCGGGGGCCCTCGCGACGCTCCGCGCGGCGGCCGTGGAGCCGTTGCTTGGCGCGCGCGACGAGGTCACGGAGGCCGACTGGTCCGAGGTGTTGCGCCGTCTTGGGCCGCATGAGTGCTGGCGTGCGGGCAGGCCGGCCGGCGACGTGGAGAAGCTGGGCGCCGCACGCGTGCGCGAGCTGCTGGCGCCGGGCGTGCGCGAGGGGCTGATGACGCTGGTGGCCCGGGACAAGGCGCTGGAAAGGGAGGCGGCCGCCATCGGCGACGTCGAGAGGCTCGTTCGCTTCCACCGGGACCTCTACCGACTCGCCACCAACTTCGTGAACTTCAAGGACCTCTACGACGGCGGGGAGGCGGCGATCTTCCAGGTCGGGACGCTCTACCTTGACCAGCGGTCCTGCACGCTGTGCCTCGCCGTGGAGGACGCCGGGCGCCATGCGTCGATGGCCGGCCTCGCCGGCGCCTACCTTGCCTACGCGGACTGCACAAGGCGCGGATCCGGCGAGAAACGTTCCATCGTCGCCGTGTTCTCCCAGGGGGACGACCAGAACCTCATGGTTGGCAGGAATGGCTTGTTCTACGACCGCCGCGGCCGCGACTGGGACGCCACCATCACGAGGATCGTCTCCAACCCAATCTCGATGCGTCAGTCGTTCTTCGCGCCGTACAAGAAGTTCGCGCGCCTCATCGAGGAACAGGTCGCCAAGCGCGCGGCGGCGGCCGAGTCGGCCTCCGACGCCAAGCTCGCCGCCATGGCGGAGAAGGCGGCGAACGCGGACAAGGCCAAGGCGGCCGACCCCAAGAAGGTGGACGTGGGCGCGGTGGCGGCGTTGGGCGTGGCGTTTGGCGCGATCGGCGGGTTTGTCACGGCCATCGTCACGGGCGTCACCGGTGCCTTCGCCGCGCACGGCCCCCTCGCCATCGTGGGGATGGTCCTCGGCGTCATGGCCATCATCTCCGGACCCTCCATGATCCTCGCGTACATCAAGCTGCGGAAGCGGAACCTTGCGCCCATCCTCGACGCCAATGGCTGGGCGCTGAACGCCCCGGCCCGCATCAACGTCCCGTTCGGCACCTCCCTCACCGGCATCGCCAAGCTTCCCCCGGGCGCGTCCATCGACTTCAAGGACACGTTCGCGGAGAAGTCCTTGCCATGGAAACGCTGGGCCGTGCTCGCCCTCCTCGCATACCTCGGCTGGGGCTATTACCGCGGTCACCATGACGGCAACCTGCCTCCCGCCATCAAGAGCACCCGGCTGCTCGGGTCATGGTCGCCGCTTGCTTCCGTGCCCGCGCCCACAACGGCGGCGTCCTCCGCCACCAACGCCGTCCCGGCCCCACCCGTGAAGCCCTGATGGCCCTGCCGACGGCCGGACCCTCATCCCCGCGCAAGGAGGAGGGAATCTCTCGATCCACACGCGGATGGGTTGCTCCTGGCTGCGTGCCAGCGCGCAGCAGCAAGGATGCCGCACCTCCGGGCGTCGGGGGCAGAATGGCCGCGGCGTCCGCCCCCGGATCCATGCCGGGCAAGCGGCTGGAAGCCGCTTCCACTTTTACTCGGCCTTCATGGAAGGTGGCAGCGGCATCCTGCCGCTGGACGGGATCCAGCCCGAGCCAGGACAGCTCTGCCACGTTTCCGCCGGGCGAGGGCTCCCGGCCTACCACCCGGACCCGCCCATTCCAACCTCACGTGCGGGGCGAGAGACCTCGGAGGGATGCCACGGGGCCTCCTTGCCTTGATGGGACGGCCGTTTCCCCGGCTTGAGGCCCTATTGGACTGCCTTTTGCACGGTTCAACGCTCCGTCGGCGCGGCGTGAGGCGAGGACCGGGCACCCAGGAACTGCTGACGCTCGGATCCGGGGCGGATATTGGGGGTTGCGCGCCGACGGACGATTGGGGGACCGTGACACCATGCCGGTTCGTACACGGGTCAAGGTTTGCGGCCTCACGCGGGAACAGGACGTCGAGGACGCCGTCGCCGCCGGGGTGGATGCCATCGGGTTTGTCTTTGCGTCGGGGTCGCCCCGGCGCATCGGGGTGGGCCGCGCGGCGGAATTGCGCCGCCGTGTCCCGCCCTTCGTCACCGTCGTGGGCCTGTTCGTCAACGAGTCGGTCGAGGCCATGCTCGCCTGCGTGGAGGCTGCCCGGCTGGATGCCGTCCAGTTGCACGGGGACGAGGACGTGGACATGGCATCAGCGCTGTCGCGCAGGACGCGGGTGATCAAGGCATTCCGAATGTCCGGTCCGGACGTGATCGCGTCGATGCCGCCGTTTGCGACCGTGACGGACGCATGGCTGCTGGATGCATGGGTGCCGGGAATCGCGGGCGGGACGGGCGCACGCTTCGACTGGGAGCTTGCGGTCCGCGCGCATGGCCTCGGGCACCCGGTGATCCTTGCGGGGGGGCTCAGGCCGGAGAACGCGGCCGAGGCCGTGGCCCGCGTGGCCCCCTACGCCCTCGATGTCTCGAGCGGCGTCGAGGCCAGCCCCGGCATCAAGGATCCCTTGAAGATGCTGCGGTTTGTCGCGGCGGCGTCCTGAGCGGGGCCCGGCACGCCGTAGAGGGTGGTCCGTTGCCGCGGCTGCTTCATTGCCCCCTCGATCGCGCGGCGGATTTCCGCGGGCGAGAGGCTTTCGCCGTGCTCGCCCCCGGAGCCGCGCGTGATGCTTTCCTCGTACAGCGTCCCGCCGAAGTCATTGCACCCGCGCCCGAGCATGCGGGCCGCCTCCTCGACCCCGAGCTTCACCCAGCTTGTCTGGAGGTTCGGGATGTCCCGTCCAAGGAACAGCCGGGCCAACGGGTAAAGCCGTCGCACCTTGGTCGCCCCCTCCGCGGAAAGCTCGTGCGTGGTCACACCGCGCGCCCGAGCCAGCTCGGCGCCAAGGCGGTTCCGGTGCGGAACGAACGCCAGCGGGATGAACTCGGTGAAACCGCCCGTCTCGCGCTGGAGGGACCGCAGGAGTCCAAGGTGCGAGAACACCTGCTGCCATGTCTCGTCATGGCCGAACAAGAGGGTGGCCGTGCTCCGAAGCCCCGCCCGGTGCGCGGCCCGCACGATCGCGAGCCATTCGTCCGCGCGAAGCTTCCCGGGCGAGATCCTGCCCCGGACGGAGTCGTCGAGGATCTCGGCCGCCGTCCCGGGGATGGAGCCGAGCCCCGCGTCGCGCAGCTCGGCAAGGAGCTCCGCATGGGGCCGCCCGGTCTTCTCGTGCAACGAATGAATCTCCATCGGGGAGTACCCGTGCACGTGAATGCCCGGCAGGGCCTCGCGCAGCGCCCGCACAAGGCCCACGTAGTACTCAAACCCAAGGTCCGGATGGATGCCGCCCTGGATGCACACCTCCGTCACCCATGGCGTGCGCAACACGCGTTCCACCACGGCCGCGATCGGCCGCGTGTAGGCCTCGGGATGGCCCGGCGGCCGGTAGAAGCCACAAAAGGAGCAATTCGTGGTGCAGACGTTGGTGAAGTTGGCGTTCCGGTTCACCACGTACGTCACCACGTCCCCGTGCATCGCCCGGTTCAGCTCGTCCGCCGCGGCCGCAACCTCCTCCGCCGCCGCGCCGTCCGCGCCGGCCAGCGCCACGGCCTCCTCGGCCGTCAATCCCTCGCCTTGCACGGCACGGGACAGCGGCTCCGGCCGGCGCGCGACGTTCCGGGGACTCTCGCCCGGGCCCCGGCGCGCCTCGTTGCGCCCGATCACGTCCAGGACGCGCCGCGAAACCCAGCCCTCGCGGATGAACCGGTCGTGCACCGCCCACCGATGCCGCAGGCGCATTCCCTTCCTGCGACAGGCCTCCGCGTAGCGCGCCGGCGGCTCCCAAGGATGCTCGAAGTTCACAAGGTCGCCGTCGGCCGAGATGCCCCCGATGTCGTCCACCCACGGGAGCAGGTCCTCCCAGCAGGGCTGGATGTTCGGAGGCACCTGGACGGGGACATCCGGCGCGACCTGCCGCCAGTGGCGGATGAGCTGGACGATCTCATCGAACGTCGGCGCCGGCGGGGCGGGGCGCAGGCGGGACCGGGAGTTGGGGACGTAGTTCTGGATGATGATTTCCTGGAGGTGGCCGTGCCGCGCATGGAGCGCCGCAAGGGCGTCGAGGGAACGCAACCTCGAATCGTGGGTCTCGCCCAGCCCCACAAGGATGCCGGACGTGAAGGGGATGCGCGCCTGCCCGGCGGCCTCGATCGTCCGGAGGCGCCCGGCGGCGGACTTTTCCGGCGCGACCGCCCGGTTGAAGGCGTCGTCGATGTTCTCGAGCATGAGCCCCATCGAGGCGTTGACCGGCGCCAGTTCCCGGAGCTGGGCAAGGGAAAGGGCGCCCATGTTCGTGTGGGGCAACATCCCGGCCTCAAGCACCCGCTCGCACGCCCGGCGCGTGAACTCCACGAAGCTGGCATGGCCGCGCCGGCGCAACTCCTCGCGGACGTGCGGCAGCGTGTCCGGCATCTCCCCAGACAGCAACAGGACCTCGGTCGCGCCTTGCCGGGACGCGAGCGCAAGGAGGCGCTCGAACTCCCCGGGCCGCACAAGCCCCTCGTTGTCGGAACGATACCCGCAGTAGGAGCAGTTCCATGGGCAGTCGTGCGTGAGCGGGATCGTCAGCGAGGGCGAGTACGTGATGGCGCGCGGCAAGGACACGGTCGCCGCAGGCTATGCCGGGTCGTGGAAGGTGCAACGGAGGAGATTCGCCTTGATTGGCGGGGGCGACGCGGGGTTGCTTGGGGCATGACTTCCGGGAAATGGACAAGGCGCGAGGCCATGGGCGTGGCGGCGGCGGCGGCGGTGGGATCGCTGGCGACGCGGTTGGAGGCGGAGGATGCGGCGGCCGGCATGAAGGGACGGGTCCGGCACAGCGTGTGCAAGTGGTGCTATCCGAACGTGCCCCTCGAGGAGCTGTGTCGCATGGCGCCGTCGATCGGGCTCGGCTCCATCGAGCTGCTCGGGCCAAAGGAATGGCCGGTGGTGGCGCAGCACGGGATCACCTGCGCGATCACGAGCAACCCGGTCGTGGACGGCGTGGGCGGCATCACCAAGGCGTTCAACCGCGTCGAGCACCATGACCGGCTGGTGAAGGGCTACGAGGAATGGATCCCGCTGGCCGCGAAGGCCGGGCTCAGGAACGTCATCTGCTTCTCGGGCAACCGCGAGGGGATGGACGAGGAGACCGGGCTCAGGAACTGCGCGGCCGGCATCCAACGGCTGCTCCCGCTCGCCGAGCGCCACGGCGTCACCCTCGTCATGGAACTCCTCAACTCGCGCGTCGATCACAAGGACTACATGTGCGACCGGTCCGCATGGGGCGTCGCCCTGTGCCGGCGCATCGGCTCCGCCCACTTCAAGCTCCTCTACGACATCTATCACATGCAGATCATGGAGGGGGACGTCATCGCCACCATCCGGCGCGACCATTCCTTCTTCGCCCATTACCACACGGGCGGCGTGCCGGGCCGGAACGAGATCGACGAGACGCAGGAGCTCAATTACCCGGCCATCATGCGGGCCATCGTGGACACGGGGTACAAGGGCTTCGTCGCCCAGGAGTTCATCCCAAGGCGCCCCGACAAGGTCGCCTCGCTCCGGCAGGGCGTCCGCATCTGCGACGTCTGAACCCCGGGCCGGCGACGCCAAGGCACTAGTGTCGTGTCTCACAAATGGCTGGTGTTTCGCCGCGAGGGATTTTCGTGTCCAACGAGGCGTGAGAGACGAGCAGACCCGCAGAGGTCTGTGAGGAGCGAGCCACGACGTGGGACGCGAAAAGAGCCGCGGCCCTTCGGGTTGCTCCAAGAATGCCCCGGGGCTTCGTGGTTCGTCCGTC
>CAIYFP010000324.1 GCA_903925515.1 uncultured Verrucomicrobiota bacterium | reverse complement strand
TTCCTGCATTACTGGGACATCGTGCCCAGCTCGCTGGACTCCAACGTGGAGATCGTCGAGCGCGACAACGCGCGTTCGCGGCGCAACGACAAGCCCAAGTTCACGCAGAAGGATGTGCCGCGCCTCTTCCCGCCGGGATCCGAGATCATCGTCCAGGTGACGAAGGACGCGATTGGGACGAAGGGGCCGCGGGTGACGACGAACCTTGCGTTGCCGGGGCGTTACCTTGTGCTGCTGCCGAACTCGGACCAGTCCGGCATCTCGCGCAAGATCGAGAGCCATGAGGAGCGGCAGCGCCTGAAGAAGATCGTGCGGGAGCTGTCCATCCCGGAGGGGATGGGGGTGATCGTGAGGACGGCGGGGGAGGGGAAGCTGAAGCGATACTTCATCCGGGACCTCGCGATGTTGCTGGAGGAGTGGAAGGAGGTTCAGGAGAACACGAAGGAGCGTCCGTTGGCGAGCTGCGTGTTCCAGGAGCCGGACCTCATCGAGAGGACCGTCCGCGACTTCCTGACGGAGGACGTGACGCGGATCGTCATCGACGACCACGGGAAGTTCGAGTTCATCCGCAACGCGATCTCGCGCATCTCGAAGCGCTCGGCCGAGCGCATTCACTTCTACAACGAGGCGGAGCCGTTGTTCGACCGGTTCAACATCACGCGGCAGCTTGAGTCCGCCTTCTCGCGTCAGGTGGCGTTGAGGTCGGGGGGCTACCTTGTGATCGACGAGACGGAGGCGTTGGTGGCGGTGGACGTGAACACGGGCAAGCACAAGGGCGGGAAGGACCATGACTCGGCGATCCTGAGGGTGAACCTTGAGGCGGCGGACGAGATCTGCCGGCAGCTCCGCCTCAGGAATATGGGCGGGATCATCGTGCTGGACTTCATCGACATGAAGTCGCGTCGGGACCAGCAGCAGGTGTACCAGCGGGTGAAGGAGGGGTTGCGCCGGGACAAGGCAAAGACCCATGTGCTGGCCTTGTCCCAGCTTGGCCTGATGGAGATGACGCGCCAGCGCCAGACGGAGTCCGTGCAGTCGTCGCTCTACGAGGACTGCGTCCATTGCCGCGGCCGCGGGTTCATCAAGTCGGCGGAGACCATGTCCGTGGAGATCCAGCGCAAGCTGACGGCGATCCTGAAGGCGCGTCCGAGGGACGACTCGGACTTCCAGGTGAAGGTGGTGTGCAACCCGAGGGTGCTCGAGCGCCTGCGGACGCGCGACGAGCGCCTCCTGATCGACCTTGAGAAGAAGTTCTTCGCGAAGCTGACGTTCCGTCCGGACGGCTCGTTCCACAACGAGCAGTGGATCGTCTATAACGCGATGAACAACGACGAGATCGCGAGGTCGGGCATCGACGCGCAACACCATCAACACGGTTCCTGACGGGCCAGCCCGGCCATGGCGGGGCGCCGTTGGCGCGCATGGCTTTTTCATGCTCAACATCCATCATCTCGAGCTGTTCTACCATGTGGCCCGCCACGGCGGCATCATGGAGGCCGTGCGCAACATGCCGTACGGCATCCAGCAGCCGGCGGTGTCCGGCCAGATCCTCCAGCTCGAGGCCGACCTTGGACTGAAGCTGTTCCAGCGCCGGCCGTTCAAGCTCACGGACGCGGGCCAGCAGTTGTTCGAGTTCGTGAGCCCCTTCTTCGGGAACGTGGAGTCCGTGGGCGAACGCATCCGGGGTGGCGCGACCCAGACGCTCCGGATGGCGGCCCCGGCGGTCGTGTTGCGCGACCATCTTCCTGCCGTGCTTGCGGACGTGAGGGCGAGGTTCCCGCGCCTTCGCCTTGTGTTGCGGGACGCCCACCAGCCTTTGGTGGAGGCATGGCTGGAGCGGCACGAGATCGACCTTGCGGTGACGATTCTCGAGGGCACGCCCGTGTCGGGGCTGCAAAGCGAGACCTTGGTGCAGATCCAGCCGGTCTTCCTTGTCCGGAAGGACTCGCCGTTCCGGTCGGCCGATGCATTGCTGGACTCGCTGGCGCGGGGCTCCTCCGGGGACGACGCGCGTCCCGGGGACCCGGCGCCATCCCTGGTGACCTTGCCAGCAAACGAGATGTTGCCGCGGCTGCTGCGTGGGTTGTTGGCGGCCCGGGACCTTGAGTGGCCACCCGCCATCGAGGTCAACTCCCTTGACCTTGTGGAGACGTATGCGGCGTCAGGCTTTGGAGTGGGGCTGTCCCTTGCCTTGCCCGGAGGCCGGTTGCAGCCCTCGCTGCGCGCCCTGCCCGTGACGGCGATGGAGCCGATCCGGGTCGGGGCCTTGTGGCGCGGGAAGGCCACGCCGCTGATCGACGCGTTGATGGCGTCGTTCCGTGCCCGTGCGAGGGCCATGGCATGACCCGAGCATGAACCTCGGGGAGCTGGGATGGGATGACGGGTGGATGGCCGGGTTCGGGCCGTTTGCGTCGGCGGGCATGGCGCCGGCGCGGGTGGTGACGGAGGACAAGCACTACTACACGGTCGTTGGGGAGGGTGGGCCGACCCTTGGGCAGGTGGCCGGCAAGCTGCTGCGCCGCGCCCATGATCCCACGGCGTTGCCCAAGGTGGGCGACTGGGTCGCCACGAGTCCCGGGAAGGGCGGGCGTTGCTGCATCGAGGGGGTGCTGCCGAGGCGGACGTCCATCGTCCGCAGGAACGCGGGACGCAGCGGGTCGGCGCAGGTTTTGGCGACGAACATCGACGTCGCGTTGGTGGTTCAGGCGCTGGATTCCACGCTCTCGTTGCGCCGCATCGAGCGGTTCATGGTGTCCGTGCTCGAGGGGGGGGCTCGCCCGGTGATTGTGCTGAACAAGTGCGACCTGCACACGGAGCCCGAGAAGGTTGCGGGCGAGGTTCGGGCGATCGCTGGGCCGCACGAGGTGTTGCTGACGTCGGCGCGAAGCGGGCTTGGACTGGGCAAGGTGAGGGGCGTGCTAGGACCCGGGAGCACGGCCGTGGTGCTGGGGACTTCGGGGGTGGGCAAGTCGAGCCTCATCAACCGACTGATGGGCGAGAAGGCCATGGTCACGTTGCCCGTCCGCGATGGGGACTCGAAGGGACGGCACGCCACCACGCACCGGGAGCTGGTGGTGTTGCCGGGCGGGAGCCTTGTGATCGACACGCCGGGGCTGCGCGAGTTCCAGCTTTGGCTGGATGGAGGCGGGCTGGACGAGGCGTTTCCCGACGTGCTCGCGGTTGCGTCCCAGTGCCGGTTCCGGGATTGCCGACATGACATGGAGGAGGGGTGCGCGGTGCGTCGGCAGGTGGCGGAGGGCCGGTTTGCGCCGGAGCGGCTCGCGAGCTTCCTGAAGCTCCAGTCCGAGCTGGAGGCGGTTGCGGACCGGAAGCGCGAGCACGAGTGGGCGAGGAACCGCCGCCGGGTGCGGGGCGGCAACATTCGAGTGCAGCATGCCCGGCATGGGGACGAGGACCTGGAGGGGGCGTGACGGCCGTGACGTCCTGAAAGGCACGGGAGGGGGGATACCCCCCGTGCCTCAGGAGTTGAACGAGGCACCGGGTGACGATGGGGAGGGGCTAGCCGATGGGCAGGGTGGGCTGGCCGCCAGCCTCCTCCTCCTGGTTCTCGGAGATGACCGGGGCGATCGCTTGGAGCCGGTCGTTGGAGGCCAAGTCGATGAGCTTGACCCCCATGGTGTTGCGGCCTGCCTCGCGCACGCCCTTCACGGGGATGCGCACCATCTGCCCGCCCACCGTGATGAGCATGAGCTCGTCGGTGTCGGAGACGGTGAGCGCGCCGACGACTCCGCCGGTCTTGTCGCCGGTCTTCATGGTGATGATGCCCTTCCCGCCGCGGGACTGGACGCGGTACTCGTCGAAGCCGGTGCGCTTGCCGATGCCGTTCTCGCCGGCGACGAGGAGGGTGGCGGTGGTATCGACGACGGCGAGGGCAACGACGGCGTCCTTGGGCTCGAGGTCGATGCCTCGGACGCCGCCGGCGTTGCGGCCCATGGACCGGACCTGCTCCTCATGGAAGCGGATGCTCATGCCCTCGCTGGTGATGAGGACGACCTCGTTGTTGCCCGAGGTGAGCTTGACGTCCACGAGGCCGTCGCCGGGCTCGATGTTGATGGCGATGATGCCGCCCTTGCGGACGTTCTGGAAGTCGGAGAGGGAGGTGCGCTTCACGGTGCCTTGCCGTGTGACGAAGAACAGCTCGTGGGCTTGCTGCCATGTTTGGTCCTCGCGATTGGCGCCGTACTTGGCGGTGACGCGGACGAGGGCCTGGATTTTCTCCTCGGAGCGCAGCTCGAGGAGGTTGGCGATGGACCGGCCCTTGGCGGCGCGGCCCATGTCGGGGATCTCGTGCACGCGCTCCACGTACACGCGCCCGAGGTTGGTGAAGAACATCAGGTAGTCGTGGGTGGAGGCGGTGAAGAGGCGCTCGATGAAGTCCT